>JALGYA010000126.1 GCA_029824475.1 Fimbriimonadia bacterium
GGACTTCCCCGATGCGCCGCTTGATATGCTCAAACCAGCCGCCCTCGTATTCGAAATCCAGCAGGCAGGCGGCCCCTACTCCTGGGAGTATCGCCACGGCGCTGACTGGCGTCACCCCCTCGGCCCTAAGAGCTCGATCGAGGGCAAAGGCAAGCACCCGGTGGTTCAGGTCGCATGGGAAGACGCTGTCGCCTACGCTGAGTGGGCTGGCAAGAGCCTCCCGACCGAAGCCCAGTGGGAATACGCCGCCCGCGGCGGAGAGAACCACGAATACATCTGGGGCGAGGAGCTTGTGCCGGACGGCATCTACATGGCGAACACCTGGCAGGGCAACTTCCCTTACGAGAACGACGCCACAGACATGTTCAGCCACACAGCGCCTGTGAAAACCTACGAGCCGAACAAGTTCGGGCTGTACGACATGGGCGGAAACGTCTGGGAATGGTGCAGTGATTGGTACCGTCCAGATGCCTATAAGACCTCAGCGTCGAGCAACCCCACCGGCCCAATAGACAGCTACGACCCGATGGAGCCAGGCCTGCCGAAGCGAGTGACACGCGGCGGCTCCTTCCTCTGCAGCCAAAACGTGTGCAGAGGCTACAGACCATCTTCCAGAATGAAGACAACGCCAGACACAGGCTTGATCCACACAGGATTTCGCTGCGTGAGAAAACGACCATGACCATAGCCGCAATTGCCGCCGCAGCAGTGCTCGCTCCCCAACAGGAGAGCCGCCCAAACATCATCTTCATCTTTACGGATGATCATGCGAACCACGCGATCAGCGCCTATGGTTCGGTCATCAACAACACGCCCAATATGGACCGCATAGCCAACGAAGGAATGCTGTTCCAGAATGCGTTTGTAACGAACTCGATCTGTGCGCCGAGCCGCGCGGTGATTCTCACAGGCAAACACAGCCACATCAATGGCCATCATCGGAACGGGCCGATCTTCAATGGCGCCCAGATGACGTTCCCCAAGATCCTCCGGAAAGCTGGATACGAGACGGCGCTTGTAGGAAAGTGGCATCTTCGGTCAGATCCCACCGGGTTTGACCACTACGAAGTCCTGCTCGGCCAAGGCCCGTACTACAACCCTGTCCTGAAGACTCCTGCAGGGCAAGTCAAGCACACGGGCTACGTCACCGAAATCATCACCGAGCGCACCTTCGACTGGCTGGACAGCAGGGATGAGGACAAGCCCTTCATGCTGATGATGCAGCACAAGGCGCCCCATCGAGAGTGGCAGCCATCGCCCAAGTACATGGACTTGTACGAAGGCGAGACGATCCCCGAGCCGGTCGACCTGTTCGACACCTGGGAGAACCGCAACACCGGCGCTCAGACAAACGAGATGTCGATCCGAACCCATCTGCGCCTCGCGCAGGACCTCAAGGTGATGGGTCCGCCAAAAATCCTCAACGAAGAGCAGGGCAAGATCTGGAGCAGACACTACGATCCTCGAAATGAGTGGTACGAAAAGAACAAGCCGGAGGGCGACGAGCTGATCAGCTGGATGTATCAGCGCTACATCAAGGACTATCTCCGCTGCATTCAGTCCGTTGATGACTCGGTCGGTGAAGTCCTCGATTATCTCGATGAGAAAGGCATTGCAGACAACACCGTTGTGATTTACAGCTCAGACCAAGGCTTCTACTTGGGCGACTACGGCTGGTACGACAAGCGATGGATGTATGAGCCGTCGATGCGAACCCCGCTGATGGTCCGGTGGCCTGGTGTCACCAAGCCAGGCTCGGTCAACACCGAAATGGTCCAGAACCTCGACTACGCCCAAACATTCCTTGACATCGCTGGTGCAGAAGCGCCGGACGACATGCAGGGCCTCAGCCTCGAGCCGCTCATGCGGGGCAACTTCCTGGCGGAGAACCGAGACTCGCTCTACTACCACTACTACGAGTTCCCCGGCGTCCACGCGGTGCCAAGACACTGCGGTGTCAGGACAGAGCGTTTCAAGCTGATCTACTACTACCAGCTGGGCGAATGGGAGCTGTACGACATCCAAAAAGACCCCCGTGAGCAGACTAACCTGTACAGCAATGTTGCCTACGCCGGCCTGCTGCAGAACATGAAGCGGCTCCTCAGGCAGGAGCAGATCAAGTACAAGGACACCGACGGCGCTCACGCTCGGTTCTAGGTTGGCCACGGTCTCCTGCACGCTGAAAAGCGTGCAGGAGAGGCTGCGCATCTGCCAGGATACTAACAACTCCCGACAGAGGCTATTGACGCAGCATGACCATCTCAGCACTTGCCGCCGCAGCGGTGCTCGCTCCCCAGCAGACGAGCCGCCCGAACATCATCTTCATCTTCACAGATGATCACGCTGACCATGCAATCAGCGCCTACGGTTCGGTCATCAACAATACGCCGCACATGGACCGCATCGCCAATGAGGGGATGCTCTTTGAAAACGCCTTCGTCACCAACTCAATCTGCGCTCCCAGCCGTGCGGTCATCCTGAGCGGAAAGCACAGCCACCTTAATGGTCAGATGACAAACCTGACAACCTTTGATGGCGATCAGATGACCTTCCCGAAGATCCTTCAGAAGTCAGGCTATCAGACAGCCCTCGTCGGCAAGTGGCATCTGAAATCCGCCCCGCAGGGCTTTGACCACTATGAAGTCTTGGTGGGCCAAGGACCGTATTACAACCCTGTTTTCAGGACGCCCGAAGGGCAGGTCAAGCACACTGGCTACACAACACACCTGATCACGGAGCGCACCTTCGACTGGCTCAAAAAGAGGGACGACGACAAGCCATTCATGCTGATGATGCAGCACAAAGCTCCGCACCGCCAGTGGCGGCCCGGCCCGGACTACATCGGCCTCTATGAAGGTGAAACAATCCCAGAGCCGGTCGATCTCTTCGAGACCTGGGAGACCAGAAACACGGGCGCACAGACGAACGAGATGTCGATTCGGTATCACCTGCGCATGGGACAAGACCTTAAGGTCATGGAGGCCCCCAGGAACTTCACCGATGAGCAGAAAGCCGTTTGGAACGAGCACTACATCCCGCGCAACAAGTGGTACGAAGAGAACAAGCCGGAGGGCGACGCCCTGGTGAGCTGGATGTACCAGCGCTACATCAAGGACTATCTCCGCTGTATCCAGTCTGTCGATGACTCCGTTGGCGAGGTGCTCGACTATCTTGACGAGACAGGAATGGCAGACAACACAGTCGTCATTTACAGCTCGGACCAAGGCTTCTACCTGGGTGACTACGGCTGGTACGACAAGCGCTGGATGTACGAGCCTTCCATGCGGACACCGCTCATGGTGCGCTGGCCTGGCGTGATTGAGCCGGGTTCACGATCCAGCGAGATGGTGCAGAACTTGGACTACGCCCAGACCTTCCTCGACATCGCCGGTGCCACAGCTCCGGATGACATGCAGGGCGAAAGCATCGTGCCGATCTTCCGTGGCGAGAACGTCAGAGACTGGCGCGACACGCTCTACTACCACTACTATGAAGAAGGTGAGCACGCTGTGCCGAAGCACTGCGGCGTCCGCACGGACCGGTTCAAGATCATCTACTACTACAACCTCAACGAATGGGAGTTGTACGACATCAAAAACGATCCTCGCGAGAAGACCAACCTCTATAATAAGGTTGAGTACGCAACGCTGCAGAAAAACATGAAGCGGCTTCTGCGGACCACCCAGATCGAGTACAACGACGCCGACGGCAAACACGCCAGGTTCTGACCATGATCGAATGCGACGCAGCCATCATCGGAGGCGGCCCAGCGGGGTCGACTCTCGGCACGCTGCTTAAAAAACAGCAGCCGGATATGAAGATCTGCATCTTCGAGAAGGAGCAGTTCCCCCGCGAACACGTAGGCGAATCTCTGCTCCCTGGCGCGTGCCAAGTGCTCTATGAAATGGGCGTCTGGGACAAGATCGAAGCCGCTGGATTCCCGGTCAAGATCGGCGCGACTTACAAATGGGGCAAGACCGACGACTTGTGGGATTTCGAGCTCCTGCCGAGCGAGATGTTCAAGCCCCAGGAGCGGCCAGCCCGCTACAAAGGCCAGCGGAAATTCACCGCTTTTCAAGTTGATCGAGCCCAATACGACGAGATCCTGCTGAGGCACGCCGAGGAGACGGGCTGCGAGGTCCATGAGAAATCCCAGGTGACGCAGTTCGATTTTGAAGGCGACAAGATTAAGTCGATCCAGCTCGACTCAGGGCAGCACGTCAAGGCCAAGTGGTACGTCGACGCCTCCGGCACACACGGTGTGCTGCGCCGGGCGATGCAGATCGAAACCGAGCAGCCGACAAGCCTGCGCAACATCGCCTTCTACGACTACTGGGACGACGCAGAATGGGCGGTCGAAATCGGTGATGAGGCGACCCGTGTCCAGGTGATGTCGATCGCCTGGGGATGGCTCTGGTTCATCCCAATCAGCAAGACCCGAGCGAGCGTCGGTCTTGTGCTCCCCGCTGAATACTACAAGGAATCTGGGCTCAAGCCAGAAGAGATCTACGCCAAAGCAATCGCCTCAGACCCGAACATTGAAGCCCTGCTCAAGCGGGCCAAGCAGGACGGCAAGGTCAAGGGCGCGAAAGACTGGTCGTTCGTCTCCAAGCGGATGTACGGCCCGAACTGGGTGTTGGCCGGCGAGGCCGCCGGGTTCGCGGACCCTGTGCTGGCGGCTGGCCTCACACTCACTCAAGCAGGTGCGAGAGAACTGAGCTGCGTGCTCAACGAGATCGCCATCGGCGAGCAGGATCCAGAGTGGCTGCTATCGTCGTTCGAAGACCTCCAGATCCGCCGCATCAAGCAGCACATTCAGTTTGCTGACTTTTGGTACAGCGGCAACGGCCAGTTTTCTGACCTGAAGGAGTTCACAGCTCAGCTCGCGGAGAAATCAGGGCTCAAGCTGACTGCAGACGAAGCCTTCCAGTGGCTGGGTACAGGCGGTTTCATAAACGACGACCTCGGCACCGCTCAGGTGGCCAACTTTGCTCTGAGCGGGGTCAAGCTGATCGCCCAGATGTTTGCCGGAGACGACGCGAGCTGGGAGATCAGCAAGTACAACCAGTTCCAGCTCAACTCTGAGGGGGCCGAAAAGGTCCAGTATCCGGTCTACCGTGGAGGCCGCGTGCAGCCCCAGCTTGCGTTGAAGCGGGGCAGCAAAATACTTCCGCTCGCAGGCACGTTCGGAAAAGTCGCTGGACTCATCAAGGCTCGAACCAAGCTGAAGGATCTTCAGCGCAGTCTGGTGCAGATGTTCCCGGACGACAACTCATTCTCAGAGGCTGTCGACACGCTGGAGGCGATGATCCAGGAAGGCTGGGTCACCACGAAGTTCAAAAAGAAGGACGAGCTCTGGGAGATCAAGACCGAGGAGACGTCTACGGTTCACATGAACCGGGACACGTTCGTTAAGGACTCTGACTAGGCTTCTTCAGGAACTTGACACCGAGCCAGATCCAGGCGCCAATCATCAGCGCGCCGCCCAGCGGCGTGATCATGCCCAGCTTGGTCACGCCTGTGAGCGCCATCGCGTAGAGCGAACCCGAGAAGACGACCATGCCAGCGAACATCGTCCAGTACGGCTTGCTGAGCCCCGCATGTTTAGAGCCAATCGCCCCGATCACGAGCAGTGCGAGCGACGTGTAGAGGTGATAGTCACCAGCCGTGCCCCAGATCACAAGCATCTCTTCTGAAATCTTCCCTTCCAATCCGTGGGCCCCAAACGCGGAGAGCATGACCCCAAGGCCAGCGCTGAGCGCGGCGATTCCTGCCAGCTTCATTTGGAGAGGTCCTTGATCAACATCTGATGGAACTGATGTGTACCCTTCTCTCGCTCAGGCGAATACCGCCCTCGATGGTAGAGCCGGGATTTCAGGCCTTTTTGCACGAGCTCCACGACCTCTTCGTCCTCTCGCTCCACGCGGTCAAGCTCTTCACCCGCGCTGCCTTCAATGAGCGACTCATGCCACACAAACGGAATAAATGTCACTTTCGTCAGTGCAGGCCCGAGCGGCCGGACGACATTGATCGACAGCCCCCACGGATAGAAGTTGAGCATCAGGTTCGGGTAGATCCAGTAGTAGTACGCTGCGATCTGCTGGCCGTGATCAGGAGATGAAGCCGGGATGTCGAAGCACCGAACATCACTCGACCCGACGCCAAGCTGCAGGTTTCCATGCTGGAACAGCTGGGTCTCGTAGTCGCCGTAATCGAGCGCTTCATTGAGAGAAGAGTGGACGTACGGGATGTGGAAGCCCTCCAAATAGTTGTCGACATAGAGCGCCCAGTGGCCTTTCACGAGATACTCGCGGCGCCGGTTGGGGTCGTATCGGAACTCCTCAATCGGGAGCCACCCGACGCGCTCCTGAACATCTTTGAGCACCTCATCCAAAGGGTGGGATGGCTGGAGTGAGGCGAATAAGAACTTGCGCCATTGACCGTGTGAGCAGGCAGCAAGATTGTCGTGCTCACTCGGGAATCCCTCGACCCCGTCGAACTCCGGCATGAAGGTCATCTTCCCATCGAGCCCAAACCGCCGACCGTGATACCGGCAGCGAAGCGAATTCACATTCCCGTCGCCTTCGCAGACGATATTCGCTCTGTGCGTACAGACATTGCTCACACAGTGGAGTTTGTCGGCCTTGTCACGCGTGAAAACGAGAGGCTCATCAAGCAGGCCCTCCAGCAGCGTGAATGGGTGGACATGCCCTGGCGACCTGAGTGTATCGGCTTCGGTGACGAATTGCCAGCTTCTGGCGAAGACCTTCTCTTTCGAAGCTTCAAAGATGGCTGGATCAGTGTAGAAGCTGCCCGGCGGTGTGCTGGCCTTCCGAATATCAGCATCGATATCGAACCCGAGATTCATCGTTTTCAGCGTACCTGTATGAAACTAGGCGAGGGCTGGCTGCGTCTATGGGAGTTAGTTGCCATGGTCACCGTTCTCGCTGCCGCCCTGATGCTCCAGTCCGATCCGGAATTCGTGGTCGTCGGCCATAGCCCAGTCTTCCACCAGACCAGAAACGAAATGGCGTACATCGGCGGATCAGGGTCTCATGCCGCGTACATCCGCGACCTCTCTTCGGGGAAAGACACGCTGATGATGCGCATGCAGAATCGCAATCTCCACGCCTTTGGTTGGGATCATTCTGGCGAGGACTATCTTGCGGCCATGTCAGTGCCCGAAGTTCCACCCAGAGACTTCCTTCTTCAAGATGTCGTGGAGACCAAAAAGACCGAAGACTTCGACGATTGGGGCGAGCTGTATCGGTTCAAGAAAGATGAATCGAGGAAGAGTGAGTCCGGCGAGCTCGAAGCCGGGACCCTGCTGGCTGAATACCACCATGGCACTGACGGCTACTCGCTTGGCCCTGAGGGAATGATCGTCGTCTGGGATCTGCGTGGCCCTTGGAGCCCCTTCGGCTCAAAGTACTTGGGTGAAACGTCAATCATCGATACCAAGAATGACCGTGTCCAAGTAGATGTGCCAGCCGGGCAGATGCACTTCTCAGCCGACGGCGCACTGATCTTCATCTGCCTGGATGGGGGAGCTGGGCTGGTCAGCAGCAAGACTCGCAAGCAGAGGACCCTAATCAAGAAATTCGAGGGAGTTACTCATGGTGCGATCTCCCAAGATGGCAAAAAGCTGGCGTACGTGATCAGGGAGATGGAGGACGAAGAGCTGAAGAGCCGCAAAGTCTACGTCATCGATCCCGCAGCCAACGAAAAGAAGGTTGTGTTGAATGCACCTGAACTCCTCATCTCGGATCTGACCTTCTCGGCTGACGGCAAGCATCTCTATTACGTTGTCTTTGACCCATCCGAGAAGAAGCCCGTCGAAAAGATCTACCGAATCGCCCTGTAGGGGGTCAGCAGTAGTCGATGGCTGCAGCAGGCCTCCAACGGTCCTCAAAACTCGCTAACTCCGCCTGCTGGCGGGTACTTTCCACTCTATGGCAGAGGCGACGGCTGAAGATGTAGTCGAAGGCTCGCTCGACCCCGAGAAGAGCGAGTCTGCTGCCTATCGCCGCGAACAGCGTCAGAGACGCCTAGTCTCAGACCGCCGGCGCTCTCAGTTCTTCCTCGCAGCCGTCATCGGCGGCATATCCGGCCTCCTCGCGGCAGGATTCCAGTGGGCAATCTACTGGGTCGAAAGCACACGTCAAAACCTGGTTGGGTCACTGGATGCTCAGTCCCCGGTCCTCGCCTGGTTCGTAGTTCCATTAAGCTGCGCCTTGTTTGGGTTGGGCGCGGGCTGGCTCACAACGAAATTCGCGCCAGAGGCAGCAGGCCCATCATGAATGATCATTCAACACGTATCATAGGTGTTCCAAAAGAAACGTTTCCCGGCGAGCGCCGGGTTGCAATGTTCCCGGATTTGATTCCAACGCTCGCCAAAACCGGCGCGCAGGTTGTCATCGAATCGGGAGCGGGCCTCGAAGCGGGATTGCCCGACGAGGTATTCACTGAAAAAGGCGCGACCGTCGCGGATC
>JALGYA010000127.1 GCA_029824475.1 Fimbriimonadia bacterium
TCAGGAGCGCAAAGCAGAAAAAACTCTAAGCAGGCGCGAAGACGGCACAGTGATTCACGCGAGCAAGAACCCCGTCTGGCTTTGGATATACGAGGGTGGACACCGCCCGCCTCCAACGCTTGGCAGGCGAATTGTCGAGTTCTTTAAACACGTATCCTCACTCGACCAGAAGGCCGAGTGAGGATACAGATCGCCTAGATCTTGCCTGCAGCTCGAAGATCGCCGTAGTGGCAGTTCTTGAACTTCTTGCCGCTGCCGCAGAGGCAGGCGTCGTTGCGCCCCAGCCGTGACCAGTCGACGGAGTCGACATCGAATTCGGCCGGAGCTGCACCGTTGTCGGCTTCGCCTTCACCCTCGTTGTCAACTCGCATCATCTGAGGCTGCTGCTGAGCTGGCTGCGGGTCCTGGACTCGGATCTCAGCCGTGAAGATCATCCCGACCGCCTGGTCTCGGATCTCCTTCTGCGTGTGCTGGAACAGGTCGAACGTCTCGCGCTTATAGGCGACCAGCGGATCGATCTGACCGTATCCGCGCAGGCCGATGCCTTCTCGGATGTAGTCGATCATCTGCAGGTGCTCCATCCAGAGATCGTTAACCGCCTTGAGCATCACGTGGCGCTCAAGCTGCCGCATGATCTCGTCGCCGAGCCGCTCGGACTTTGCGTCGTACGCTGTCAAAGCTCTGTCCGCACAGAACGTCTGGAGGTCTGGTCCTGCCGGAACAGCTTCCGTCTCGCTCATTGAAGCGTAGTCCACCAGCGGGAACAGCTTGTTCATCTCATCATAGAGAGCCTCGTAGTCATAGACCGGCTCGCCGGCATCGTCGAAGCTCCAGTGCTTGTCGACGATCTCCATGACAAAGCCCTCAACGCCCTGTCGAATCTCGCCGCTGCAGTCCTTGCCAAGCAGGATGTCTCGCCGCTGGTTGTAGATCGTTTCGCGCTGAGAGTTCAGCACGTCATCGTATTCCAGAACGTTCTTTCTTGCTTCGAAGAAGTGGTTCTCAATCCGCTCCTGAGTCTTCAGGATCATGTTTGAGATGAACTTCGCGCGGACCTCTTCCTGAGTTGGCCAAGCCTTCAGGACCGGGTTCTCAAGCATCTTCGCGTTGAAGATCTTCCAGAGATGGTCCTCAAGGGAGACGAAGAATCGGCTTTCGCCCGGGTCGCCCTGTCGGCCTGCACGACCTCGGAGCTGGTTGTCGATGCGCCGCGACTCGTGCCGTTCTGTACCGAGGATGTAGAGTCCACCCAGTGCACAGACCTCTTCAGCGATCTCCTTTCTCTCCGTGTCACTGAGGGGCAGCGGCGGAGCGGCTCGCTCTTTGCCGCCTCGGCGGAAGCTCGCAAAGGTGTCGGCGTAGTCGGAGGCCAAGCTGCCGTCCTCAACCTCTTTCGCTCGGTCGAGGGCCACGGTCTCGTCCATCACTCGTCCGCCGAGGAGAATATCAACGCCACGACCAGCCATATTGGTTGAAATCGTGACAGCGCCTTTTCGGCCTGCCTCAGAAATGATCAGAGCTTCCTGCTCGTGGAACTTCGCGTTCAGGACGTTGTGAACGATGCCGTGCTTCAAGCAGTCTTGGAAGACCTCTTTCTGGCTGGCCTCAAGCTTGTGCTGGTCCAAGAACCATTCGGCGTTCTCATCGCTCAGCGGGTCTGAGGAGAGCCCTGCGAGCTTTGCGACTTCCTTGAGCTGGCTCATGCTGAGCTCAGCGAGGTCCGTCTCGAGAATCGGTTCGATCTCGCTCTTGGCATCCTTGCCGGATTTTTCGAGCTCAACCGTCGTGTAGATCATGTCTGCCAGCAGCAGCTTCTGGAGCATCTCTCCAGTAAGCCGAGCCGAGACCTGCTCAGTCATGTCGATCGATCGAGTACCGACCAGAACCGGCTGCTGCTTGGTGTGCAGCCTCAGGATCTCTCGTCCGATGCCTCGGAACTTGGCGTCCATGCCCTTGTAGACAACATCCTCTTCGTCGGCTCGGATCAAGCTCTGGTTGGTCGGGATGGCTACGACGTCGAGGCCGTAGATTTTTCGAAACTCGTCCTCTTCCGTCTTGGCTGTACCAGTCATGCCGGACAGCTTGTTGTACATGCGGAATAGGTTCTGGAAAGTGATGACAGCGACCGTCTGGCTCTCACGCTGGACCTGGACGCCTTCCTTCGCCTCAAGCGCTTGGTGAAGACCATCCGAGTACCGGCGACCGAACATCATGCGGCCTGTATTCTCGTCAACGATGACAACTTCATCGCCGCGGACAACGTAATCGATGTCCTTCTCGAACAGCGCGTGCGCCTTGACGGAGGCGTTGAGATGGTGGAAGAGCTTGGGATCATCGGCGATGTTGTCGATGTCCATGATCTCCTCGACCATGTCCATGCCCTCTTCGGTCAGGCTGGCGGAGTGGCTCTTCTTATCGAACGTGTAGTGCTCTTCGTTCTTCATCGTCCGCATGATCTTGTCAACCTCGTTGTAGACAGAGATATCCGCGTTTGAAGGGCCAGAGATGATGTGCGGCGTTCGAGCCTCATCGATGAGGATCGAGTCGACTTCGTCAATGATCGCGAAGTTCAGCTCACGCATGGAGAGCTGACCGACTTCGAAGGCCATGTTGTCTCGAAGGTAGTCGAACCCGAATTCGTGGTTGGTGCCGTAGGTGATGTCGGTGAGATAGGCTTCACGTCGTGTGGAGGGCCGCAAGTGCGTGTACCGTGGATCCTCGTGCTGGTAGCTCGGGTCGTAGATGTAGCTGCCGCCCAGCTCGTCTGAGTCGGCACTCTGACCTTGGATGATGCCGATGCTCATGCCGAGGAAGTGATAGACCGGACCCATCCAGACCGCGTCACGTCGGGCGAGGTAGTCGTTGACGGTGACCAGGTGTGAACCCTTGCCGCTGAGCGCGTTCAGGTACATCGGAGCGACGGCGACAAGCGTTTTGCCTTCACCGGTTCTCATCTCAGCTATGCGGCCCTGGTGGAGCACGACGCCGCCAACCATCTGGACGTCAAATTGTCGCATCCCGACGGTTCGCCAGCTCGCTTCTCGGACGACGGCGAACGCCTCAGCGAGGATATCCTCGAGCGATTCACCCGCTTCCAGGCGGCCCTTGAATTCGTTGGTTTTGGCCTTAAGGTCTTCGTCGTTGAGGTTCTTGAGGCCGTCCTCAAAAGCAGTAATGTCCTCAACGAGAGGCATGATGGACTTGACGTCCTTGTCGGACGTGTCAAAAATCTTTCTTAGAATGTTAAGCATTTCGCTTGTTTTGTGTTGACCCCAAAGGAGGCCGGTAGGCTGAATTGAACGATGGACGCAGACGGATTGAGGCCTGCAGGCGCGAGTGCAGCGCTAGAGTGGTCCATCGCGGGAGTGGTGCAGCCGGTTTGCCGGGGAGTCTGGGAGTCGATTTGATTCGATCCAGACCGGCGTCTCTTCTCGCTCAATCGTGCGTGCTCTATCTGTCGTTGAGTCGGCCGCGGCCACAAAGTTGGCGGCGAAGACGAATTCGACAGACTGGTCGTGCGCGAAGGCCTGATGCTCGGGTGACTGAACGCCAGCCAGAATCAAAAGAGTTCTGGCTTGGGTGCGCGCCTCCGTTGAGTCGGCGCCGCCCTGCATCAAGACCAGCAGTAATGCTGGGAGAAGGTTAAGCATCTGGTGCTTCCACCTATTATATTCGGTTGTTTAACCCAGGTCCGTTGCGTTATCTGCAGAAATAGGACCAGCCACAATGGTGCCAATGTCTTTTCCCTCCCGGCTTTTGCCGCTCGTCCTCGCTGGAATCCCGGCGATTTGCCATGGACTTGGCGAAACTGGCAAGGCCGAATTTCCCGCTGTCAGACTCACAACTCTCCCTGAAATCGATGGAAAACTCGCTGTCGGAGAGTGGCCAGCTGCCGCAATTGGCCGGAGTTTCTTTGATGATCAGACCGGCACCCCTGCGGAGCGAAACGGGATGTTCTGGCTCTGCTACACCGATGAAGCGATCTACTTCGCCGCTAGATTCCAAACTGATCCAGCCGACATTGATGCCGAGGAGTACCGTGAAAACGTCAGCCTCCGAGGCAACGACTTTGTCGAGCTGTCGCTCGACCCGTTCGGAGCCTTGAGTGGATTCAGTGAGTTCCGAGTCAGTCCTGCCGGCGCTTGGGAGATCGACATTTCCGGCGGCCGGGCTGAAAAGACTGAGTGGGTTGGAGAGATCGAAGCAGAAGGTCAGATCACAGCCGACGGCTGGCAGGCAGAGATGCGGATTCCCTGGTCCATCCTAAATCTGCCTGAAGCAGGAACAAGGGATCTCAGGTTCAACGTCAAGTGGAACGAGAGGCTGACCCAGCGGGAGTACAACTGGACGTTTACGAATCGGGACCGCCGCAAAACCCCCGTCTGGCAGGCCGTCGAGCTCCCGAAAATCAGCAAAGAACGGTCGATTAGCCTGCTTCCTTACTCGTACCTGGGAGCCGAGAGGGGCGGCGAGTTCATTCAGAATTCTGGCCTCGACATCAAAACGACGCTTTCGCCGACGATGCAGGCTGTCGGCTCGATCAATCCGGACTTCAGAAACATTGAGAACGAAATCCTGTCGCTCGATTTCAGCTACTTTGAGCGGCTGGCGGGTGAATCACGCCCGTTCTTCCAGGAAGGCGCCGATCTACGAGGGGGGCAGAGAGGATCGTCGATCTTTGCCAGCCAGCGGCTGGAATCATTTGACACCGGAGTCAACATTTACGGAAACCTGACCGACGAAACCCAGTTTGCCGTTCTCTCTACGATGGACTTTGGAAACGAGAGCATGGCGATGACCCGTGTCCGCCACACCCTGGACGAGGACACGAGCGTCTTTGCGAAATTTGTTGGGTTTGACAGAGAAGGCGAAGACAACACTGCTGGAGAAGCGTCGATATGGCGCCGGTTCGGCGACTATTCAGTTTTCGCCGAGGCAGGGACCACAAATGACCAGATTGAGGGCACAGGACATCGAACGATGGCCAGCTTCTCGCACCGGGGGCCGGGAATGAGAACGAACCTCATGTACTCGGAAATCACGCCCGACTACTTCCCACGAATCGGCTACGCGCCGCAGGTCGATATGCGCGGGGGCGGATTCAGCTCATCGTGGGAGAAGCCGCACGGTGCAGGTCCCGTTCTTGAGACTGAGTTCGGCGTATCAGCTCAGTACTACGATACGTTTTCAGGCGATCCTTTTTCACGAGTAGCTGGCCTCAAAACGTCTCTGACGATGAGAGACGGCACGGACTTCGACGTCAACTACAACCGCGGCGGCTACTTCGGCTCTGACGACGAGGTCGTCTCAGTCAGCCTAGAGAAGCCCCGAGGCGACTCATATCGTGCTTGGGAAGTTGGCTGGACCGGCGGAGAGATCGCTGGCGACGGGTACAGATCGATCCGAGCATCGGCCAAGTACCGCCCGTGGAAGCGAGTTCAGCTCGGCCTGCGAGGCCAGTGGGTTTCGCACACAGAAGACCGTCGGCAGATCATCTTGAGCGCCAGCTTCGAGCAGGGCAAGTACGAGTCGTTCGGCGGCCGCCTTGTTGAGAGAGATGGCGACATCAACTGGTATCTCTCCTGGCGTCGCAGCGGCGGCCGCGGCGCAGAGTACTTCCTGATCGTCGGCGACCCGAACGCCGACTCGTTCCAGCACAGTGCGATCCTCAAAGGCACCTGGCCGATCGAACTCAAGTTCTGAAGAGCTCTTCCGCCCAGGAGACGGCCTCGGCCTTCTTCTGGGCAAGCTCTTCTGGGTTCGCCACCCACATGAGGCGCTCCAGTCTTTCTGCCGCTTCAGGTGGCAGGTCAGTCTTCACGTACCGGAAGCCAAACTCGTGCCTGCCAGGGCAGTGCTTAACCCTAAGCAGCCCAACCAGTTTCCTCAGCACAATCCCCCAGTAGAAGGTCAGCGCATCGGGATACTTGCCGCGGGCGAGCTCCTTGTCCACCAAATGGTGGAGCAGGTCTAATTCACCCCACAGGTCGGCAGGCTTCTGAGTCCTAATCTTCTCGATGTCATCCGGATCCATCGGGTCGCATCGGACGATGCCTTCGGCGTCGAAGATAATCTTGGGATCTCCATGCTTCTCGTGCTCGTTGAATGACCAGTCCTGCGACCGCTCCGCGATCACCATGTCTACGATGAGCCACGGGTTGTCTGTCTTGAGCCGGTACCACGCCTGCCAGTAGCCGTGTGAAGTGGGAGCAGGAAGCTCATACTTCGCATCGATGTCCAGAGAGGCCTCCAGCGCTTCTACGGCCTCCGGAACACCGCCATCCTCAACGAATGCGATCAGGTCGATGTCGCTGTACTCGTCAAGCTTGTCAAACGACGCCGACCCGCCTTCCCACAAGGCGAACGCCTTGCCTCTCAGGGCCCTGGTGATTCCAAGAATCGTAGCCTTTCTCTCAGTCATCATCGAGAGAAGCTACGAATCATCCTTGGTAAGAGGTTTCAGTAAATGGGTGCGCCAGAGGGCTCCTCGCTCGCAGCCTCAGCGTGTAACGTTCCCTCGGCAGCCCTGGCCCTGTGGACCTCTAAGAAGCGATCAATTGGTACAAGTTCGCTCGAAGGAATTCCCGTTACCCAGCCTTTCAAGCCGTACTGCTCCAGCATGTACCTGTCCTTCAGGCAGCCTGCGTAGAAAGCCGTGGAGGCATAGGAGTGCGTGGCTGGCACATCGTTTCTAGCGAAATAATCCACCATCCAAATCTGCTTAATGAGGCTGCAGAACAAGAATGACTCCTGACCAGATCGATCGCTGATGACAAATGAGAAGGGGACCTCCTTTCCCGTCTCGTGGATCGCATTAACGGTCACCATCGCCTGGAACGAATTCGCGAGCTCAACGTCGATGCTCGTCACGTCATACGACTTGAGGGCAGGCGAGATCATGCTTCGATAGAATTGCCTTGCATCGCTCTCTGTCATCTCATTGAGCTTGAGTTCATGAGGGAATGTTGAGCGCAGCACGTGCCGCTCGTTTCCGCTGAATAGACTCGCGGCGAGCTTTTCAGCCCGCACCTCAAACGGCCGCTCCCGATTAAGGGCAAGAGTGATGATCGTAGCTCCCAGTGCTACGCATAGTGAAAGAATGTAATAAATCCGATGTTTCATATCAGTGTTTTCGCACGATAGGAAGGCAATTGTGCTGTCCTACCGTGCGCCTTTATCGCTGTTTTGTCAGTGGAGATCGACCAACTTTATCAGAGCCCGCTGACGCAGTCCTCGCTGTTTTGGCAAGTCCAATTCTCCATAATGAGTGTCGAGAAGCGATACTCGTTGCCACTACCGCAGTCCTGTTGCCACTTCAGGCACTTACAGCAGTCTCCTTGGAGGTTTGTGTAGCATTTCTCATCAATTTTCGTCGCCCCGTAAGGGCATTTGTCTGGAGCACATCCTTCCCCAATTCCAAATGGTGCATCCCAGTAACTGTTCGACTCAGAGAAGGCGCACATCGATGGTCCATCCGCAATCGAAACGAATGGGACAGCGATGATGCACGCTGCAATAAGCAGCTTCTTAGCAGTGACTTGTCGGCGCCAGAATTTGGCCCGTTTTTTTTGTTTATTTTTCATCAGTTTTTCCTTACCTAATCAAGTAGTTAGTCCAGATCGGACCAAAATTCGAGTGTGTGGACCATTTCCTTACGAGAGCGACTCTCCACATGAGTATCCAAGTACGCTCCGTGGCCCGTATGTAGAAGCGATTCGTCCGCATCCCGGGCTGCGTTTGGATCAAAGCAGCTGCTCCCGAACAGGATGGGATTGGGATCAACCTCCGCTTGGAACCGGTACCAATTCCGGCCATCGTCGTCCCAGGCACCATAGGCCGGAAACATGCGTCCCTCAAGAAGACTGCCAGTCGGGCAAGAATTCCAACGTTCCCTTGGTACGTCTGGAATCCTAATCTGCGGCGGGAACGCGTAGGAAGAGCCTGAACCCTCGTACTCGCTGGAATAGAGCAGCAGAGTCAATGCAAGCTGTTTCAGATCATTTGCATGGGATGTGATCTTGGCGCTCTGCTTCGCCGAAGCGAGTGTAGGCATCGCTATCGCTGCCACGATGACGATGATGCTAATCGCCACCAGCAGTTCGACCAGGGAAAAGGCCTTGTTATGTCTTGTACGTGTCATATGTCTTTACTCCTGTTGAAAGTCCGCCTCTGAGGTGAGGTCAATGGACAGTTGATTCTTGAAAAACGTTGTTGCTGTCTCCTCAGGGTCTTGTGCGTGGAGCAGCTCCCAGTCATCATTGACTAAGTAGAACCGAGGGAACCAGCCAGGGTTGAGAAGCTTCGCATATGACCCATTTCCATCGGCGACAAATGTGCAGTTGGATGGTGGGCCGTCAGGGAACGACTTGTCCAAATAGGTTGACAGCGTATCTTTGCTTGAATCGAAGATCAGGGTGACGGGGAACTGGTCATCAACGGCCTCGAGGACAGCGTGTAGGTCGACGAGGCTGCACGAGAGACAATCACCAA
>JALGYA010000128.1 GCA_029824475.1 Fimbriimonadia bacterium
GGATAGGCTTCAACGACTTGGCCGAGCTTGCCGCTAAAGCCAGGCCGGGCTGCGGCCATCTGAACAGACGGGTCTTCAGCGGCGCTCGGATCAGCTCCCTCATAACAGCCGATAACGACCGCTTCATGGTGGGCAGGATTGTCTAGCGCAATGGACCGGAACATGGCCCAATTATGTCACTTGCCGACGTCGTCTTCCCCTCTTCGCCTTCGCCCTTTGTTGTCGAGCCGGATCATGATCACCGGCCCCAGCACAAAGGTGATAAACCCGAGCAGGCCGAGCACCCCAACAATTATGAGAACAATGTCGTTCTCGGTCATCTTCTCTCTATGATGCCCGAGGACGACGCGTCCTAGCCTTCCACATCCTCATTCGAGCCAATTGGCACACGAATGTCTTCAACCAGCCGCTGGACATTCTCAGGTGGAGCCGGTGTGAACCGTTCGATCGTCAGCGCCACGACGAAGTTGAGGACCATACCGACTGCGCCAATTCCCTCTGGTGAGATCTTGAACAGCCAATGATCGGCATTGTTTGTCTCCGGACTGATGAACTTGAAGTAGCAGATGTAGCCCACTGTGAAGAGGAAACCAGCCATCATTCCGGCCAACGCGCCCTCCTTGTTCATCCTCTTTCTGAAGATTCCCAAGACGATCGCCGGGAAGAAGCTCGACGCAGCAAGGCCAAACGCCAAAGCCACAACCTGAGCTACAAATCCCGGTGGATTCAGGCCCAAGTAGCCCGCGACAATAACCGCAGCGACCGAAGCTATGCGCGCCGCAGCCAGTTCGCCTTTTTCTCCGATATTTGGCATCAGCCACTTTCGCAGCATGTCGTGGGCGACAGAACTCGATATGACCAGAAGAAGGCCGGCAGCAGTGGACAAGGCCGCAGCCAAGCCGCCAGCAGCAACCAAAGCAATTACCCAGTCAGGAAGTTTCGCGATTTCTGGATTCGCCAGCACCATGATGTCGCGGTCAACGTAGAGCTCGTTCTCGTTGTCTGTTGCCGTGTTGAACGCACCCTCTCCATCATCAGACATCTTCATTAGCCGCTCACCAGACGCGCCTTCAATGTCGTCCGGCAAGAAGATGGGCTTGCCCTTGTTCCCGTCGATCGCAGCACCTTTCCGGTACTGAATCATGCCGTCTTCGTTCTTGTCAACCCACGCAAGCAGGCCGGTCTTTTCCCAAGTCCGGAACCAGCTGGGGAGTTCGGTGTAAGCCTTTCCTTCGACCGAGGTGATCAGGTTGGTTCTGGCAAAAACTGCAACAGCCGGAGCGGTTGTATAGAGAATTGCAATGAACAGCAGAGCATAGAAGGCCGAAATTCGAGCGTCCTTCACCTTGGGAACGGTGAAGAACCGCACGATCACGTGCGGCAGCCCCGCCGTGCCAACCATCAATGCCAACGTGATGCAGAACACATCCGTCATGCTCTTTGAACCGTTAGTGTAGGCGTCAAAACCAAGCTGCTGATGCAGCCCATCAAGCTTCGCCAACAGCGGCACGCCGTCTGCTCCGCTCCCGCCAAAACCGAGTTGAGGAATCGGGTTGCCCGTCATCATGATCGAGATGAAAATCGCCGGGACCATGAAGGCAAAAATCAGCACACAGTACTGCGTCACCTGGGTGTAGGTGATCCCCTTCATGCCGCCCAACGTGGCGTAGAAGAGCACAATGATCATGCCGATCACGATGCCGAGATCGACGTTGATTTCAAGGAATCGTGAGAAGACAACACCAACACCACGCATCTGCCCAGCTACGTACGTGAAAGAGATGATCACAGCGCAAAGAACACCGATCTGCCGAGCGGTGTTCGAGTAGTACCGTTCCCCTATGAAATCAGGCACAGTGAACTTGCCAAATTTCCGCAAGTAGGGTGCAAGCAGCAGCGCCAGCAGGACAAAGCCGCCCGTCCAGCCCATCAGATAGACAGAGCCGTCGTACCCGCCAAAAGAGATGATCCCCGCCATCGAGATGAACGATGCGGCCGACATCCAGTCCGCTGCGGTCGCCATACCGTTCGCAAGCGGATGAACGTGCTTTCCGGCGATGTAGAACTCACCGGTAGTGCTGACTCTTGACCAGATTGCGATGCCGATATAGAGAGCGAACGAAAGCCCGACGATGACTGCCGTCAGGAATTGAACGTTGCTCACTCAGCATCCTCCTCTTCGACGCCGTACTCTTTGTCGAGCCTGTTCATCTGCCGGACATAGATGAAGATGAGGCAGACGAAGACGATGATGGAGCCCTGCTGTGCAAACCAGAAGCCGAGCTTGAAGCCGCCCATGCTGATCTGATTCAACTGCTCAACAAAGAGGATTCCGCAGCCCAATGAGACGAACGCCCATATTGAGAGCAGTATCGTAACGAGCCGCACGTTGGCCTTCCAATAGGCTCTCTGCTGGTCCTGGTCAGAGCTCATGTCACTCCAGACGGACCGAAGTGCTCTGAGGCCGCTCAGTTGTCGATTCGGACCGAAACTGAGGTGGATGCGACCGTTTTGCCGCCCTTAAGAAGCCGAGCGGTGATGGTTGCCGGTCCATTCTTCATGGCGGCTGTTCTTATCGTGGCGTGCCAGCCTTCCAGGGAGTCAGCGGTGTAGATTTCCTTGTTGTTGACAAGGAACTTCATCGCGTAGTCACCACGGTGAACCTTCGCCCAGGCCGAGATATCGACATCGCCGTACATGATCTGACCAGACTTGATCGGCATCGGCGCCCTCATTGACTTCCCGCCGTTGAGTGCACGCGATTCGCTCGGCGTGGAAGAGAGATAGTAGCTCGGCGCGACGGCCTTCTTGTACGCCTTTAGGACCGCATCAGATTGAGTCACCGAGTAGTTGTTGTTCATCCGGTGGTCCAGCTCCATGTTGTTGGCGTTAAAGTAGTTGATCGCCTTCACCCGGGGGTACTTGCGGGGCAGGGACCGATAGAGCGATGCGATGCAGCCGATGGCAAACGGCTCGACGGTCTTGTTCTCCAAAGCCGAGAAGTGAGTCGCACCATATTCGGCAATCATGATCGGCTTCTTGGCGCTGTACCGGTCATAGATGTAATCGAGCTTGTCGATCGGATTCACGTGGGCGGCTGGCTCACTCCGGTTCTGGTTGTAATAGGTGACGCTGTAGAAATTCACGCCGACCCAGTCAACGGCTTCATCTCCAGGATAGTACGATGGAATCGGTCGAATAGGAGTCGTATAAGGGCACCAGACCATGGCAACGTTCTTGGCCTTTTTGTGCATGATTTCGGCAACTACCTTAAACTTTTCTTGATACTGCTTGGGGGTGCCATGGTACTTGACCCAAGGGCCGTTCATCTCCGAGGCAAACCGAACGAAGACCGGGCCGCCCACGGCATTCAGCTGTTCGGCGAGCGTGTTGAGATACTCATCATCCTGGACCTGATCGAGCCCGTTGTTCGGCTCCAATGCGATGTGAACGATCTTGCCTTGGCGTGAAAGCATGGCCGCCCAGTCGAGCGGGAGCTTGTGCCCATATCCCAGATAGAGGAAGTACGTCGCGTGCTTCTTGCCGGCCATCGCTTCGAACGGCGCGGGCCGACGCCGAACTTTGCCAGTCTCGTCGGTGTAGGTGGATTTGTTCTGGCTGTCGAGATCCAGGTATGCGCCCAGGTAGCACCCGTAATCGGGCTCCAAGCGAGCGCCAGTGCTGTTCTTGGCCCGCTCAGCTGCTGTGGGCCGGCGATCGGCGTACAGGGACAGCTGCAGCGCCGGAGCAGGTGCAGAATTCATCGCCGCTAGGGCCGCAAGACAGCTCGTAAGCATTCGGAGTGACAATACCCTCTGTATAGAGTGACGACCAAGGCCCTGGAGCAGATATCATGGGATCACGAGCCGAGCAATGGAACCCAAGATCGAGCATTACGACCGCGACCCTGTCATCCGATCTGAAGAAGGGGCTGGAAGCCTCTTTGGCGACGTCGTGGAAAACAGGCTTTCGCGCAGAGATGTGATGAAAGCAGGCCTGGGCGTCCTCGCCTTCTCAACAATCAGGTGCGCCAAGCCTGAGTCAACTGCTGAGCCTGTCAAGACTGTGCTCAGCTTCGAGCCGATCAAAGGCCAGACAGGAAACGAGGTCATCGTTCCTGAGGGCTTCCAGCATGACGTACTGCTCAAATGGGGTGACCCTACTCTGCCGGGAGCACCCGAATTTGATGCCACTGCCACGACAGGTGCCAGCCAAGCCACCCAGTTCGGCTACAACTGCGACTTCGTCGGGTTTCTCCCGCTGCCCGTCGGCTCAGACAGCTCAAACCACGGGCTTCTCGGAGTCAACCACGAGTACATCAACCCAGAGCTGATGTTCTCCAACTGGAGCCGCAAGACGGTCACCCAGAATCAGGTTGACGTGATGATCGCAGCCGTAGGATTCAGCGTCACAGAGATCGAGCGCAAGGGCGGAACCTGGACATACGCCAGAGACGGCGCGTTCAACCAGCGGGTGACAGGCAGCTCTGAGTTTGAAATCACTGGTCCGGCCAAGGGGCACCCCCTCATGGACGCGAAGAACAGCGAAGGCGGGACCAAGGCCTACGGCACATTCGCCAACTGCTCCGCTGGCAAAACGCCCTGGGGCACAGTCCTCTCTGGCGAAGAGAATTTTCAGTCGATGTTCGGCAACGGCATGGCCGTGCAGGACGAAGAACGGCGAGCAAACTACAGCCGCTACGGGGTCATGGACAACGCCTCCTACTACGGTTGGGAGGACTACGAGGACCGATTCGACTGCGGCAAAGACCCGAACCAGCCGTTCCACTTCGGCTGGGTGATCGAGGTTGACCCTTACGATCCTGGCTACACACCGAGAAAGCGCACTGCCCTTGGCCGAATCCGTCACGAGGCCGCCACGACATTCGTCTCCAAAGGCGACCGCGTGGTTATGTACTCCGGCGATGATGCGCTCTTCGAGTACATCTACAAGTTTGTTGCCGCCAAGCCGTTCAATCACAACGACCGCAAAGCCAATCGCGACATCCTCGACGAAGGCGTGCTCTATGCTGCCAAGTTCAATGCCGACGGCACTGGCACTTGGCTCCGGCTAGTCCATGGCGAGGGACCCCTGACAGCAGAAAACGGGTTCAATAACCAAGGTGATGTGGTCATCAATGCCCGCACCGCTGGCGACCTCCTTGGCGCAACCAAAATGGACCGCCCGGAGGACATTGAGGTGAACCCGGTCAACAAGAAGGTCTACGTCGCCTGCACCAACAACTCTGCCCGCGGCCTTGAAGGGAATCCGGGCGCTGACGACGCAAACCCGCGCGAAGAAAACAGACATGGCCACATCGTCGAGATGACCGAAACCGATGACGACCATGCAGCTGAAACCTTCGATTGGGAGCTGTTCCTCGTCTGCGGAGAGCCTGAGGACGAGTCGACCCACTTCGCCGGCTACCCGAAGGACGAGGTCACCGCGATCTCCTGCCCCGACAACCTGGCATTCGACCACCACGGCAACCTTTGGATCGCAACTGACGGTCAGGACAAATCAATAGGAATCAACGACGGCATGTTTGCCGTGCCAGTTGCGGGCAAGGAGCGCGGAAAAGTCCGCCAGTTCATGAGCACCGTGACCGGCTCGGAAGTCGCTGGCCCAGAGTTCACACCAGACAATACAACTCTGTTCCTCGCTATCCAACATCCCGGTGAGAAGTCAACCTATGACGAGCCAAGCACGAGCTGGCCGGGCGAGAGTGGACCACCAAGGCCTTCAGTCATCGCCATCACCGCGAAAGACGGCAGCGCAATCAGCGACTAATCCGAGACCGAGCCGCCGGCTAGGATCGCCGCACGCTGAGGCGTGCGGCGCCACCAAATAATCAATACGGCACCTTCGCCGATGATCCCGGCCGTCCAGGCGACCGAGCCTGTGGCGACACCGGGCCAACCTAGGTTGATTCCCAGCAGCAGAGATGTCACAAGACACACGGTGCCTACACCGATCGCCCAGAGCCGAGCGGAGGTGATGTGATGAGCCGTGAGAAACCCTCGAACTGAGGCAGTAATCGCAGTCCCTACCGGGAGAAGCACGGCGAGGATCATGGCAACCCTAGCCGGCTCGACCAACTCCTCTGGAGCGCCCAGGACATTGCGGAATATCCAGGCGTCCGCCTTCGTGAGACTGAGCAGGAGAAGCAGTCCTGACAGCACAGCCCCAACGGTTGCGCAAAACCGGATGAGCGACCGCATTCTGGATGCGTTGCTGTAGAGTGCAATCACCGCCTCAGGCAGCGCAAAAGTGACGGACCTGAACAGCCACATGAGGGTCGTGGCCACCTGCCACGCTGCCAAATAGAGCACAGGCTGCGGTGACTCATTGATCGCCCATACGATGAGCGGCAGCGAAGCGATCATGATGAATGACGAAGCCGTCAGCGGAGCATGGAACTTGAATAGCCCGGCAAGAGTGGTCTTCACTCCCGTCCCGACCTCATCTGCAACGAATCTCTCGTGAACGATTTGACGGCTCACATAGTGGATGAACATCGTCTCAGCGATTACCGATACAAGAAGAGCGAGGCCAGTGATAACAAGGCCATCCAGTTGTGTGAACTTGAAGCAGCCGAACGCGACGACAGCGACGGTCATAACCCGAACAAGCGTCCCCACACTGATCGGCTTGGTCACACCCGCCCGGATCATCAGCCCGTGCAGGTAGCGACGCCAACCTATGAACGCAGACCAAACACACATGATCTGCATGGCAGGTCTTGCCGCAGCGGCGACCGCGTGCTCGGTGTTGAGAATGCCTTCCGTCACGACCCAGAAAAGCGGAGTGAAGGCGACCGCGGAGTGGACCACAGTCACCACAGCCATCATGATCCAGGTGAACTTGGAGAGGAGTCGATAGTTGTGGCGGTTTTGACCAAAGGTTGTGGCCGTCGACAGCAGGTCGATGACCGGACTCTCCATCAGGATAGTGAGACCGAGCATCATCGCATATCCCGCGAGGTTGACTTTGTCGTTGGCAGACTGCGAAATCACGCTGACGCAGATCGGCGTTTCAAGCGCCATGAACAGCCAGGACAACGCAAGCGGCAGATAAAACTTGAGTATCTGCCGCTGAGAGACGGGGCTCTCTGCATCGATGGTGGGGACTGGCTGCGCCAAGTAGACGATGCTACTCGGGCGCAGCCCCTGCCCCTGGGCTCAGCTAGTCCTTCGAGATGACGATTTCGCCGTTCGAATCCGTGCCGCCGTCGCTGCGCACGCTGGCTCTGAGCTTCACTTCAGAATTTGGCGGGACAGAAGCGAGCTTGACCTTGTAGCTGTTGGCAATGTTAGCGCCGCCAGTCTGGCCGTCGTGCGTGTCCCGAACAGCCTTGCCGTTCACAACCAGCTCGGCCCACTCGATGTCGAGCCGATGCGCTCCGCCTGAGTATCGAAAGTCGATGGTGTAGGTGCCAGCAGTCTTCACCAGCTCCCTGACATCCCACTCCTTGACCTCGAATGTCTCGCTAGTCTGGCCAGACTTCCAGGCTCCAGCGGCCGGGGTTGAAGCAGCGTCCAACGGCCGGTAGTTGACCTTCTTCACATCGAGCCGTGCCAGGTGCCCGGCAGCCAACCTGCTGCGGAAGTCAGCAAAATCTTTGTTCTCGGGCTCCGTCCAGACGACTTCGCTCAGTGCCGACATGCGCGGGTAGGCCATGTACTCCAGCTTGGCGGGAGTAGCGATGTATTCAGACCACAGCTGGCACTGTGCACCAAGCACAAACTTGCGCTGCTCGGGAGTCAATGCTGAAGCGATCGGGTCGTAAGAGTACGCCTCTGCGAGGTCTGTGAATCCACCAATTGCAATCGGCTCGTTGGCTGTGTCGCGGCTCTGGTAGTGATCGAAGTAAGTGTGGCTGTTGGGAGCCATGACGACGTCATGCCCCATCTGCGCGGCTTTGATGCCACCAGCAGTTCCCCGCCAGCTCATGACAGTTGCGCCCTTGGCGAGGCCGCCCTCCAGAATCTCGTCCCAGCCGACAAGTCGTCGGCCGCGCTCGGTCAGCCAGTCGTCAACTCGTCGGATAAACCAGCTCTGCAGCTCGTGCTCATCCTTCAGGCCTTCATCCTTGATCACTTGCTGGGCAACAGCGTTGTCCTCCCACTGCTTCTTCGGCGCTTCGTCTCCGCCGATATGGATGAACTCGCTTGGGAAGAGCTCCAGAACCTCTTCAAGCACGTCAAAGAGAAACTCAAAGGTCGTCTCCTCAACGCTGTAGATGTTGGGGTTGACGCCCCAATACGTCATGACCGGCAGCTTCTCTTCCGTGTTGCCCAGGTGCGGATAGGCCGCCAAAGCGGCCTGACTATGGCCGGGCATCTCGATTTCGGGCATCACGTTGATGTGTCGCTCTGCCGCGTAATCGACGATCTCCCGGACATCGTCCTGTGTGTAGTAGCCGCCTGTACGGATCCCGTCAAACTTCCAGTCAGCCCGCCGC
>JALGYA010000334.1 GCA_029824475.1 Fimbriimonadia bacterium
GCTTTGCGGCAACCTTGGCTGCGGCGAAAACAGGGAAGAGAATTGCGGCAAGAATGGCAATGATTGCAATGACGACCAGCAGCTCAATAAGCGTAAACGCTCGTGCTGTGGTGTTTTTCGAATTTCTCATAGGCATGGGGAAACCCCTGAATTCGGACCGATCTTGCGGTCCGTGACGGTTATTATAATCCCAAAAGGCCCACCCCTTGTTCCACAATCTTCAACTTTTTTGCGGCTGGTCAGCACTTTTTTTGCCAAAAAACAGCCGGCTAGGTTCAGATCCGCCACTCCTCCCCCACTGTGGAAAACTTTTTAGGGCCTCCCAAGGGCCCGTTATGGGCCCAAAGGTGCGGCACTATGGCCAGAACTCAGTCTTGGGGTGATGATCATTCCAGGCGAACCAGAAGGACCTGATCACAGGGATGATCTCCAGATTGTGGTTCTCTCCTACGCCGTCAAAAACGCTGAACCTCGAGCCGTCCTCCGCTACGAGAGTCCTGTTCTCAAGCCGCACGATCTTCACATCCTTCGGCGTTTTGAATGCGCCATAAAAGCTCCCCTTCTCATTTGAGAACAGGACGGCGTCGTCTTCCCCGATCTTTGTTCTCAAGATAATCTTCTTCTTCAATTCTCCGAGTGCAAAGGCGTAGGAGACTCCGGCCTCTTTGATCCCCAGCACAAGCGACTTCGCTGAGAGTCTGTTGTCCTCATTCTCAAGGGGGATGAGCCCAGCTTTGCTGTCGTCGTTGACATACGCAGCATAGGAGGACTGCTTCCGATAGGTTTCACCGTTGACGGAGAGGACCAAGGTGTCCGGGTATTGAGCCACCCACTCGCTCCACTTGACAGTGGGGAAGGAAGCTTCAACTTTCAGCGTCTCGTCCTTCAGCGGGCCTTCAAGCCCTTCGCCCGTGTAGTGAGACCAGAAAGTCTCTGTCTCACGGTCATACATCACCAGCGAGTTCTTGAGCAGCATGCCCGAGACGCCGAATGTGTGCTCTTTGCCTGCCAGTTCTCGGCGATACACGATCGCCGTGCCGCAAAGCGGTCACCACGTTGTGATGACCTTTCGGCCACCCACCACGTCGTTTACAATCTCGTGTCGGTCAAGAATCTCCATGGAGTAGGCGTGTGCCTCACCGTTGATCACAACCCCAATCATCATGTGATCGTCAGGGATGCCAGCCTCGGATGCCGGCACAAACTCCGGCTCCCAAATCGCGGGGATTCCATCTTTTGGAAGCATCACCCTGGCCCCAGCAGGCACCTTGGTTTTGAATCCTGGAGTCTGCTCAACCACAGGCTGACCCATCGCGCCAATGGTCTGCACCGACCCTGCTGGCGGCATTGGTGCTGGCTCTTCTTTAGCCTCGTTGATAACCACCCACGTGCTCGCGCCGATCAATCCCGTGGCGATGATGCCGACGATTGCTTCCTTGGAAATCATCTGTCTCTTCCGTCCTGCCCCGATGAATGCGCTTCCGGTCCAGACTGTTCCAGAAGTTAAAACCGATAGCCAACGCCGAGCGTGTACTTGTACCGATCCTTCCTGGCGCCAGCAACCGCCCCGCCGTCGTAGTCGTACAGCCACGCAAACTGGACCTCCCAGGATTGACTCACATCGATCGATAGTCCGAGGTCGGAGGAGATGACGTAATCCGTGAACTCTTCGATGGAGGGAAGCCAGACGAGGTCGTGGCGGAGCATCAGCGTCTCAGTGAGGCGTTTGCGAAAAGCTGAACCTGCCTCGACGGCAATCGAGCTCGAGCTGCCCAGGCCGTCAGAATATTCCCGGTGGACGTGTGTGAAGCCGTAAGACAGCTTCCACTCGGTGTCGCCAGCCTGACTAAATTTCCCGGTCTCCTCGACGTTGTCTGAGCGCTTAATAGTGTGCCCAAGACCGACACCGATGATCCGGCGTAGGTCGAGGCCGCCGATTCCATCATGGTCCAGGCGCCCACGGACATATCCAAAGTGGTTGTCACCCAGGGAGTAGTCGTACCAAGCTTCCGTTGACCACCTGTTCTCAGTCGTCTCAGATGGGCCACCGCCTTTCGACTGCTTGGAATGGAAAAAGTCTGCCTTGAGCCGC
>JALGYA010000129.1 GCA_029824475.1 Fimbriimonadia bacterium
TCGAGCGGGCCGGACTCCACAACCGTGAGGGCAATGTCCCCCAGCTCTGAAGCATACGTGTCTGAACTCGCTGACTTCTTGGCGATCGCCTTCTTCACGGAAGATGACACACCATAGCCACCTGCTCCTAGCAGCACGATCACGACAATCGTGATCCAGATCCACGCCTTCGACTTCTTCTTTCCATTCCCGTTGGACATGCCCATCAATGACTCCTCTCCCAGGGGCCATCGCCGTCTGGCATTGGCCACCCGATTGGATGTACGACGTAGACCGTATTCTTGGATGCAGCCCAAGATTCAATAAAGGCCTTTCGTCGGTAAATTCTTCTCACCTGCGACTGCTTGGCAGGATCGTTGACCACAACATCACCGTTTTCAGTAAATCCCAAGGCGACCATGATGTGCCCATCGTCGGCCTCTTCTCGGCCCCAGTCTTCGCCCAAGAGCTTCGAGTAGGCGATGGAGACGGCGACAGGGACTCCTGCGTCTAGGAGGCGTTCTAAATCAGCAAGACCTCTCAGGCGACTGACGTAGCCAGTGATGCCTTCGAACTGGGCCGCGTAGGCCGTGTTGAACGGCCAATTGCCAGTGCCGCCCCATTCGGGATCAAATATGCTGAGCTGGATTTCGGGGACTTCTCGGAGCAGGTCCTGGCGATCAAGGTGCTCCGACCAGTAGGCGAGGAGCATGGAAAGGCTTGTGGGGCTGCAGAGCACCTTGCCGTTTGGATAGTCGTGCTGTGCACGGGTCGGGACATCGATGCTTCGTCCCCATGTCTCCCTGTGCTGAGTCTCAGCGTCGGTGGACCAAGAACTGCCGGAAATGGCCAGATAGAGAGTTTCTATATCTTCCGCTGCGGTGAGGTTGATGTTGATCCGCAGGTTGGAGGCGGGGGTGGTGAGCGAAAGCGTGTCAGTCCTTACCTTTCCAAATTCGTTTTCCTGTGCGCCATAACTCGTGCGCTCTTCGCCAAGGCTCCATTTACCGAGCTTGAAGACGGGGCCCTCTTCGAGGCCATAGATCGGCTGGATTTCTACGTCAAACACAGCGCCGGGTACAGCGGACGCCTTCCATGATGGAATGACCTCGGCAGCCGGGAACGGCAAGGCCACATCGATGGTCAGCCGCTGTTCTGAAACGACAAAGTCTGCACGCTCAATACTCAGAAGAGCGGTCTGGGGTCCCTCCATATTCATGGCAATCAAAACAGCTGCTGCACTGAGCATCCAAGTCTCTTACTCAAGTTTGACGCCCAGGGATTCCGGAAAGCTGGCCGGATGCCGAATCATCTCACCTGCCAATTTGCTAAACTCGCACCAGATGCTGCAGGTCAACGGACTGAACGTCTTTTATGGAGCGATTCAGGCACTCAACGATGTGACCCTCGAAGTTCAAGAGGGAGAGGTTGTTTCGATCATTGGATCGAACGGCGCAGGCAAGAGCACCCTCTTGCGCTCGATTAGTGGTCTCAATCGCCCTCGAACGGGTGAAATCAAGTTTTTGGATGAGACCATAGTTGGCGTCTCAGCTGACAAAATCGTTGACAAGGGCATCAGCCAATCACCGGAAGGACGACGGATATTCACGAACATGACGGTGCGTGAAAACCTCCAACTTGGCGCCTTTTCACGAAAAGACAATGAGATCGAATCAGACCTTGAGAAGGTCATGGATCGATTCCCCAGGGTGAGGGAGAGGCTGAAGCAGAGCGCTGGGACACTCTCCGGCGGCGAGCAGCAGATGCTCGCGATCTGCCGGGCGCTGATGTCAAACCCCAAACTTCTGCTCCTCGATGAGCCGAGCATGGGGCTTGCCCCGAACCTGGTCACCGAAATCTTCTCAATCATCAAAGAGCTCAATGACGAAGGGACAACTATTCTCCTCGTCGAACAGAACGCTCACCGGGCCCTTGAAGTTGCCCACCGAGCATACGTGCTCGAAACAGGCAAAGTCGTCCTCTCTGGCGACGGAAGTGATCTGCTGGAAGATGACCGAGTCAAGGAGTACTACCTCGGCGGATGAGCCTCAAGACGCTTCGCTTTGTTCCCTTCTCCAAGGACCACCTTGAACGCGTCCTGGAGATCGAAAAAGAGAGCCAGGAGTCACCCTGGAGCGAAGCGTCGTTTCGAAATGAACTCGACAGTCCGCAGTCTGTGTTTCTCGTTGCCCTTGAATCGGGCAAGCCGATTGGATACGGAGGCTGCTGGGTCCTCGCTGATGAGGCTCACATTACAACAATGTCGGTCTCACCCGATTCCCGAAAGCAGGGAGTCGGCCGGAGACTTCTCGACACAATTTTGGCCCACGCGGTAGACCGTGGAGCCGTCTGCGCCACCCTCGAAGTACGAGTCTCCAACGACCCAGCCATCAAACTCTATGAAGCGATGGGGTTCATCGGTGCGGGCATTCGGAAGAAGTACTACCAAAACAAGGAAGACGCCCTGATCATGTGGCTTCACAAACTGGAGGCCTAGCACCCATGGCCAGCCCCGCCTTCCGCATCGGCCCCGTTAAGGTCGAAAACCCTGTCCTCCTCGCTCCCATGGAGGACGTCACCAGCCTTGCCTTCCGGCTGATCTGCAAGCGCATCGCACATCCCGGCCTCATGTTCACCGAGTTTGTGAGCTCTATGGCGATCCACTACGGTGCAGAAAAGACGCTCAAGAAGATGCGGATTGAGAACGAAGAGCGTCCGCTCGGCATCCAAATTTTCGGCGGCGACCCTGAGATCATGGCGGAGACCGCCAGGGTCTCCGCGGAGATGGGCGCAGACTTGATCGACATCAACATGGGCTGCTGGGTGCCCAAGGTTGTTAAGACAGGTTCTGGGGCAGCCCTGCTGAAGGATCCCGATCATGCCGAGAAAATCGTCAAAGCAGTTGTCGAAGCCGTGGATGTTCCTGTGACCGTCAAAGTCCGTGCAGGCTGGGACTACTCGTTATTCGCTGCCCCTGACCTCGCCAAGCGATTCCAAGGAGCTGGTGCCCAGATGATCACCCTCCACGCACGATTCGCCAAGCAGGGCTTTGAGGGCGAAGCCAACTGGCAGCTGATAAGCGACCTCAGAGAGGCCGTCTCAGTGCCTCTAATTGGCAACGGCGACATCAAAACTGCTGACGACGCAAAGAGGATGATGTCGGAGACGGGATGCGATGGGGTCATGGTTGGCAGGGCCGCGATCTCCAATCCCTGGGCGCTCGCCAGGATTACATGTGGCGTCACCGGCGATCTGGCTCCCCCAGAACCGACTCTGGAGGAGAGGATTGAGACGGCGATTGAGCATGCCCAGCTCACCGTGATGGCAGAGGCAGAGGTGGATCACTTTGCTGATGTTGAGGCCCTTCCGCAGAAGGAGCAGGACGCGATCGAGCTTCGTGCTATTCGTCGCCTTCGGGGCCAGCTGCCGCTCTACATAAAGGGTGTGTATGGCGCGGCGACGGTCCGCGGCCGCCTTTCAAGAGTGGAGAGCCTCCAGGAGCTTTCAGACATCCTCTGGGAGTTTGAGTCTTATGTCCGCTCCGAGCAAGCCCGGGCCCCCTCGGCCTAGCATTTAGGCAGTACAATTCTTTCCCGGCACAATGCTGTTCCGGACACTCATTCTCAAGACCTCTGAGCTCGGCTTTGTGCGCCGTCTGGTCACCCAATCCTTCATATTTCGACCCCTCGTTCGCCGCTTTGTTGCGGGAGAAACACTCGAAGAAGCGATTGCGGCTGCAGAGGTCTTGGCCAAGGACGGATTCGGCGTCAGCCTCGACTTACTCGGCGAGAATGTCGCCACACTTGAAGAGGCGAGAGCCGGACGAGACGCCTACATCGAAGTGATCGATGGCATCGAAAAGAGCCGATTCACTGAGAACATCAACATCTCCATCAAGCTGACTGCGCTTGGGCTAGACCAGTCTCTTGAAGAAGCCGAGACCAACTTTCGCCTCCTCCTGACAAAAGCTGCTGAGCACGATATTTTCGTTCGGGCCGACATGGAAGCCTCGGACTACACAGAACAGACCATAGCGATGGTTGAGCGTGTCTACAAGGACCATTCGAACACCGGAACCGTGCTCCAGTCGATGATGCGCAGGTCCCCAGACGACGTCCAGCGGCTGATCAAACTTGGCTGCCGAGTGAGGGTGGTCAAGGGGGCATACCTGGAAGATGAGACCGTGGCTTACAAGGAGAAGGCGCAGGTCGATGCCGCCTATATCGAGATGTCCAAGACTCTCCTGAAGAACGGCTCATACCCCGCCATTGCAACCCATGACGAAGATATCGTCAAGCCGCTGCTCAACTTCATCAAAGAGGAGAAGATCGAACCGGCAAGGTACGAGTGGCAGATGCTCTACGGCATTCGGCCAGATCTGCAGCAAAAGCTCCTAGAAGACGGCCACAACGTCCGGGTCTACGTGCCTTACGGCAGCCAGTGGTACCCCTACTTCAGCCGCAGGCTGGCCGAGCGGCCAGCAAACATGCTCTTCATCATGAAGGCTCTGCTGAAGGGCAAGGGCTCAAAGAAGGCCCTCAAAGGCCACTAAGGGGCTTCGTCAGCCTTCTCGATCTCGTCTGCTATGACGCCAGCGAGCTTCTCTGTGAGCTTCTGAGCGGCTTTATGCCCTTTCATCAGCAGCCATTTGAAGGCGACTCCGCCAGCTGCGATCAGGCCGCCCCCAAGCAGGGCCCCTAGGAGGGCATTGCCCCTCTCTCCCATCAGCGCCATAATAATGATTCCCCCAATCAGCGGTCCGTGAAGCCCGAGAAAATACGCGCCGAATGCATTTGAAGTCACCTGGAGCCTGGTTCGGCCTTTTCTAGCGGAGACTTCCACCTTTGCCTGCGATACCCCCGTCCAAGCCATCGCAGTCATTGAGCGGCCGACCTGATAGGCACCGGGCCGTTGGTTCCTACCCGAGACCTTCATTTCTTCCAAGACAAGGTCGAAGTCGTCCGGATTGATCTCGCCATCGATGACTCGCTCGAACGATTCAGTGAAGTGGAAGACCCCCTTTTCAGACTCAACAACAGCTTTGTTGCTGATAGCCTTCTCAATGAACGTTGGGTCGAGCCCTGCCTCCTCAGCGATTCGCTGAAGCTCCTGCAGCGTGACTCCAGGCGTGTAGTTTTCGCCCTCATTCGACTGCTCCTGAAGCCGGACAGCCCACTGCATAATCTCAGCAGCCTCTTGTTCGCTAAAGACTTGTCTGCTGGACATCTTGGTCAGCCTCCATGATTGCACGAGGACTATGCGTGTTCACTTCGGCAGCCTGCGCCTTTTTGTTCTCAGCAGCCTTTGCGAGGTTTGACGCCGCTTCATTAACTTTGTCCCTGACCTTCTCATTCCAGCGCCGGATGAGAGACTTCACTCCATAGAAACCGCCGCCATAGAGGCCGAGGAGGAGCAGATAGAAGATCGGGTTCTTCGTAAATGCGGCGCTCAAAAGCAATGCGAGCGTCCCCAAGAACCACCCAAATCCTGCGAGCGCCCAAGCGCCGGCAGCGTTTGAGTCGACCTTCATCACACTCTTTCCATTTCGGGAGCCGACCGAGACCCTGCAGACCGCCAGTCCAGTGTCTGAGTGATAGGTCTGAGTCCCACCCAGCTTGACCGGGCTCATGCCGACGGCAGTGTTGACTGGAAACACGTCATAGACCGCGTTGAAGTCCTCATCGTCGAGTTCAACTTCGACCGTTCGTTCCAGGGTTCGCTTGGTTGAGTCGATAGCACCCGTATCCGATGCGCCGGTCCTAGACCTGGCGAGGGCGAAGTTCAGTGCGTCATCGCTGATTCCCAGTTCACCGGCAACCTTGCGAATGTCCGCTTCACCCAGCCCGGCTTTTGCGATCTCAGCCTTTGGTCTGCTGCCCGACTGGTGCTCGAAAGCAGCCTGGATAATCTCGGCAACGTCCTGCTCACTAAAGACCTGATTGCTGGAAATCCTGATCCTCCTCCAAGACCTCGCGCGGGCTGGCTGAGACCGTGATCACATCCTGCTTTTTCAGCCGATTTGCCGTTTTGGCAAACTGCGCGGCCACTGAGTCAGCCAGACGCAGGATCTTCTCATTGCTGTACTTCACCAGCCGCCTGAATCCGAAGTACGCCCCACCCCAGATCACTGCAAGCACAAAGAAGCTCAAAACAGCCTTCTCCTCGCCGTGCCAGCTGCCCAGCTCCTCCCAGATCCCAGCCATGGCAATCAACGAGCCAATGAGTGCGGGCAGAAACGTCGGCAGGGCTGCAAGGAATGCGCTCGACTTGACCCGTAAAATCGTCTCTCCATCACGTGGGCCAACAGTGATTCTGCATTCCGACATTCCGACTAGGGACTTGTACGAAAGCATTCTCCCAAGATTCACGGTTGAACCCGGCAGACCGCCGTTTGGCTGAAACGCCTCACAGACAATGTTGAGGGCCTCTTCCGGCAGCTCGTAGTCCACACTGCGCTCAATCGTTCTATCTAGCGACTTAATGGTGCCCGAATCGGCTGCTCCCTGACCGGATTCTAAGAGAGCCTTGTTCAGCGCCGATTCACTGATTCCCAGTTCCTGAGCCAGGCGACGTACGGCGTCTTCATCTATGCCATCCGTCGTGTCATGCCCAGCAGCCCGAGCCATAGCCTGATGTTCCGCCGCTCGGCGGATCAGCTCCGTGACCTGGGATTCAGAAAACTTTCTCATCTGATTCATCAATTGATACCAGAATCACTTACGCGTTTCGGTATCCGTCGGTTTGGTCCCAGCACGACAATTGAGCCTCTTTGTTTGCCCCCGCCCCCGCTGAATGTTCTGCAGCATCCACAAGCAGGCCGAGCTCTGATGGTATGTCCTGATTACCGGTCCATTCCCCCAACTCTCGCTCCAGGAAGTTTGTGTCGAATCTGGCCTCGCTGAAGTCATCCAGGCTGATCACGTCAAGCAGATAGGCGATGTTCGTCTTGACCCCCAAAATGTGGAAGTCCTGAAGAGCTGCTCGCATTCGCTGAACGGCCGCCTGACGCGTGCCGCTATGGACAATCAGCTTCGCCACCAGCGAGTCGTAAAACGGTGTAATGGTGTCTCCGGTCCGGAAGCCGGAATCGACCCGGATTCCCGGCCCCTGCGGCTCACACCAGTGCAGAATCCTGCCGACACTCGGCATGAACCCGTCAGCCGGATCCTCGGCAATTATCCTGGCTTCTATTGCGTGGCCGGCGATCTGAGTACGGTCTTCCGTTGAGACTGTGAGCTCCTCACCAGAGGCGATCCGGAGCTGCTCTTTGACAAGGTCAACACTGGCGATCGCTTCCGTGACAGGGTGCTCTACCTGAAGCCGGGCGTTCACTTCCAGGAAATAGAAGTGGCGGGCTTCAGCATCCGTCATAAACTCAACCGTGCCTGCCCCGACATAGCCCGATGCCCGGATCAGCTTCTCTGCAGCGTCTGAAATCTGCGCCCATAGCCCATCGGTCATGACGGGCGAGGGGGCTTCTTCAATGACCTTCTGGTGCCGTCGCTGCAGGGAGCACTCTCTCTCAAAAAGGCACGCGATGTTCCCTTTTGTGTCTGCCACGACTTGGACCTCGATGTGGCGGGGCTGCTCGATCAGCTTCTCGACCATCATGTCCGCGTCGCCAAAGGCGTTCTTGGCCTCCTCCCTCGCAAGCGGCAGGAGTTCATTGAGATCTTCGGGGGAACGGGCAATGCGCATGCCTCGGCCTCCACCACCGGCACTCGCCTTGAGCATCACGGGGTATCCGATCTTCTCAGCAGCCTTGGCAATGTCGGCATCTGATGCGCCAGGTTCGAAGTAGCCCTGCGTGATTGGCACACCGCAGTCAACAGCAAGCTTCTTGGCGTCGATCTTCGCGCCGAGCTGGCGCATAGCCGAGGCCGGCGGGCCGACAAAGATCAGACCGGCCTCCTCGCAGGCTTCGACGAATTCAGGGCGTTCCGAGAGGAATCCATAACCCGGGTGAATGGCGTCGCATCCCGTCTTCTTTGCAGCTTCGATGATGCCGAGAATGTTGAGGTAGCTGGCGGCTGGGGCGGCGCTTCCGAGGCAGACAACTTCGTCGGCCAAGGAAGCAGCCTTGCTCGCCAAATCCGGTTCGCTGGCTGCCAAGACCGTGCGAACGCCTAATTCGCGGGCCCCTTGAATAACACGGACAGCGATCTCTCCGCGATTGGCAATCAGCAGGCTCTTGATCATCGCTTCTCCACGAATGAGGCTGGGCGTTTTTCCAGGAATGCTCTGACGCCTTCTTTGCCTTCTTCGCCGGCCCTGATTTCGGCAAGCATTCTGGCAGCGACTTCCTGGGAATAGGGGCCCTCTACGGCAGTCTTCTTCGCCGAGGCAACAGCAATTGGGCCAGAACTCAACACGGCATCGACGTACGACTTGACCACGCTGTCTGCTTCATTTTCTGCACAGACATCG
>JALGYA010000130.1 GCA_029824475.1 Fimbriimonadia bacterium
CGTACTTGACACTGAGAGGTCCGAATCCAAGATTCGGGGCACCCAGCGCGTAGCCGGGTGAATTCGTGCTGAACGGGCTTCCTTCGACCAAGACAACCTCGCCTTGGTAGGAGGATCCGTTCACTGTTGTGCCCGTGTAGCCGTTGACGATCAGGACATCGTTGGAGTCCAGACGACGTGCGTACATCGGGCGGAAGGTCAGCGGGTTCTGGTTCAGCTGAGCCGCGGAGAACGGTCCAGCACCACCAGGTCGTCGAAGACCGAAGAAAGCATCTTTTGGCAGCATCCAGTTGACGTACCACTCATCTTTAAGAACTGGGTCGAAGGGATCCACCTGCACCAGCTCGTAGACGCCGGTTGCATCACAGATCATCACGCCTAGGCGGGGACCTGCGGGCGTCGTGATCTCGCGCATCGTAACCGACTGCAGACCAACGATCTCCCGCTCCTGTGCGGGATCGGGCGCTGTCGGCGTATTGAAGGCATACCCTCCACCGCCGATCGGTCCGAGGAATGTTCCGGCTGAAATGCTGGGCCGATCATAGTGGGCGATCACAAGCGTTCTCGGCCCATCGTAGATCACGATGCCGCCGTTGCCGCTGGAGTTATCGGGCTGCTGACCAGAGCTGTCGAGACCAAATGTGCCTCGACCAGGCTCAAGAGCACCAAAGCCAAATGCGACGACTGGAGTTGCGGTGCCGCCAACATCAATATGTGTGCGCGCGATGCTGTTGTATGAGAACTGCTTGCCGCTCAGCTCTTCAGGCGAATGCCAGTAGAGCACACCAAGCGCCGGCGTCCACGTTCCGGATGTGTCCATGTACCGGACCACACCACGCACTCTGCCGGAGGCATCAATCTGATACCTGTCGACCAGTTCGATGGCGCGCAGGTTGCCGGAATCGGCTACGACAATGTGTCGCCACAGCTCATTAGTCGGACCGCCTTGCAGCGACTCGCCTGGGAAGACGGACGCGACAGCCGCAGCTGTATGAAGAGTCGTAAAGACGAGCACATCTCGAGGCGTCTTCAGGCTGAGAGCTTCGCCGCTCAGCTGGCCCGAAACTGTCGCCTGCGGGTGCAGCCGGAACCCATCAACTGACCGCAGCTCCCGACCTGCAGAATCGATCTGCATGATTCGGTGAGCGCCGGAGTCGACGACCCAGTAAGAGGACGTTCCTTCTGGATAGACCCTGACCGGCACGGAGAGCCGCTGCGGACGAGTGGTTCCAGTCGAAGGCTGGTCCGGTCCGGAGTTCAGCGTTGTGCTGATCGACCAGAGCGGGTTGCCTGCCGCGTCGAAGCGGCTGATTCTTCCTTCGTCAGCGACGAGGAAATCAGAGTGGCCAAAGCCATACACATGGCCCGGAGTCGTTGCCGCGACGCTGCCGTCGCCAACAGCGAGGCTGCTGAATTCTGATTCCGGAACGGCTGCCTGGAGGACCCTCACTCGAAGGTCGTCCATCGACTGGATGCCCTTGAATTGCGGCCATCGGATTGCGGTCGAAACGTCGAAATCAAAGAATGCTGGAGACGCTTTTCGAACTGTCAGCATCTGAAGCTGCCAAGCCCTCAGTGAATTTGTCTTTGCAAACTCATGCCCGCCGCCGATCTGCGAATCCATCGCATACATGAGGCCGTTGTTTGTGATGCCGCTGAATCCGCTCACCAGCAGGCTTGGGAAGACGCTGGAGCCCGCCACGTAGAGGGTATCGCCGGTCACGATCGGACCAGCCTTCACTTCGTAGCCATTGATCACCGTGTACCAGAGCAGCGGGCTGAAGTCTCCGCCCGATCTTCCACCCTGGAACTGTCCGACATCTGAAGCTGCTTCCGGCTCAACAAGAATGTCCGTCGTCTGGACACCTCGAATGATGATCGGAAGACTTGTCGAGATCGAATCGCGGATCCGATCACGTGCGCCCGCCATCAGGTTTGTGATGGTGATTCTGTGCCGGTTGCCGGGAATACTCTCAGTCGTAAATCGTGCCCTGGAAAGAACGCTGTCCTGGTCGGGGATAGCCTTGACCGAACTCTTTGCATAGTCCGGCTGGACAATGCTGATCTGGTTCCTGCGAGACAGGTCGAGGCCTGAAACTTCAAATCGAATCGGCTCAGGATGCGCCTTGAGCGCAAAGACAACTGAGGTCGGCGATGCAGCGAAGCCGATCTGTTTGACGCCTGCTGCTGAAGCGTAGATCGTATCTCCCAGCACTGCTGGTGGAGATACAAACCGAAGTTCAGTGATCGGCTGATTCAGGAACGGGATTTCGCCAACGAGGTCATCTTCATCGATGAAAGTCTCTCGGTAAGGAACTGTAGTCTCAGCTGCTGTTCCGCGATTGATGGAGATGCCGAGTGAATCGAAGAGGTCCCATCGGCTGACCAGGCGGAACTCACCGCGGCCTTCTTCACGGATGTTGAAGAGGGTGCCGCCAGCCACACCGGGCTCAGACGCTGCAACGATGATATTGCCCTGGCTTGAAAGCGCTGGGGCACCGATGAGGTTCCTTGCATTGCTGATCGAATCAGGAAATTCTAGTCGGCCCCTGACGAAGGACTGCGCGTTAGCGGTGCCAGCAGAGACGCGGCTCCAGTCGATCGTGTAGTCGACGCGCCAGCCCACATCGTCTGTTGGAATTCCGGGGGTGGATGTTCCATCCCAGTCGAAGGTAAGCGAAGCCGCACCAGCGGCGGTCAAGCCAACCTCGATTTCGCCAGCCGTTGGAGTTGTGACAATTCCGCCGGAGAAGTTGGTCGTCATCTCAGCAAGCGTGAAGGGGTCGCCGTTCGCCTTGACCGGACTCACTTTTGTGCCGAGTGAGTCTGAAGTGCCGGGGACAAAGACAGGCAGGCCGTTGAGGGCTGCACGTGTCTGAAGACGGACGCCTGTGCCGATCACATTGATCGTGTTCGGGGCTTCACCCTTCGCTCCAATCCAGATGCTGGCTAAGCCAGCCGGACGAGCGGAACTCGATTTAGTTGCGATATAAGCGACCCTGTCCAGCCCACCTGAGCTGTCAGAAATTGGAATGTAGCCGACAGTTGCGCTTGAGTTGACATTGGCCAGTCGTGCTGTGCCAAAAATGCCCCAGGCATCGCCCGCTGCCTCAAGTCGAGTGCCCGTGACGAGGTCGCACATCCAGATTCGGCCAAAGCCGGAGGACGCACTGCTGGTGACAAAGACGACACTCTCGTGAACTGTCGGCGTATAAGGTCCGTTTGAATCCGGAACCGTGGGGCCGCCGGGCGGGTTGATCGCAGGAGCGATCGGCCCGACTGCTGCACCGCCAGGAGACTGGAGGTCAAATACGTGGACGCTTCCCTGGTCATCCGTCACCCAGATCTGATTCTGGGCAAGGAGCCCGCTGGGCCCAACAAGAGTGGTGTTTCCTACCTCAAGGACCAGCGGAGCCGAGAGGCGCGAACCGAGGGGCACGCTCTCCCAGATCAGGTCTCTTCCTTCACCCGAAGGATCTTTGAGGCCATCGTCAGGATTGCCATCCTGGTCGAGATCGCTGGACGGCTTGGGATCGTAAACCTTCAGCTGATTGCCGTCGCTGACGACCATGTATCCCTTGAAGAGGACCGGAGGTCGGCGATTGTTTACCGAGGCTGTCAGATCGTCATCGAACCGCTGAAGCACGGGGGCAGGGACCGTCGCAGCTGTGCTGCCAGACTTTCGGCTTCCAGCGCCAGGAGATGAGAACTGCGCGGAAAGGGAGATCAAGTTGGTCGCGAACTTAGTGGCTGCAGCCATCGAGATGTCGGATACGGGATCGAGGGATCGATAGCCGCGGTTTGCCTGAACACCCAGACCAGAGACCGCTGCCACGCCACGGCTCATTGCCGCAGTGACACCGGCTGTCGTGACCACGACATAGCCGTCGCCAAGCTGTCCGGCGCTGACGGTTCTGCCTGTCGCTGTACCGGCAATCGCTTCGAGCCGGCTGCTGTCTGGTCCATTGGTGCCCTGGATGCCGACCAGCGCAGGAGCGCCAGCCAACAATGCAAAGCGTGATTCAACGGGGCTGACTGAGGCCGTGCCCATGAGTCCGACTTCGTCGAGGCTCATCGCGTGTGGCCGGTTCAAGATCGGGTGCCGAAGGTTGGCTTCAACATTGCCGCCGAGCGGGGCCAGAGCGAACGGATAAGGAGGTCCGTTGTGCTCTTCCACCTGCAGGCCACCAGTGCTCAGGATGTCGATCCAGAGGATGCCGCCCTTGTCGACAAATCTGCGAAGCTTCTCGCGTTCGAGTGGGTTGAGAGCAAGCCGTCTCTCAACGGTCAGGCTCAGGACATCAAACTGCGTCAGCTGATTCGCGGAAACCTCGGAGAGCGGAACTTCCCAGTAGGGAGCGTCCGTCTTCCGCACGCGGGTATTGGCAGCAGGAACTCCACCAGATCCCGGATTGGCGAGCCATCTCAGCTGGGCAGTCTGTGTGAGCGTCGTCTGCCCCATCGGATTGACCAGAGTCCATGCGGCCGGCTTCACCGAAGTGTTGCGGTCAAAGGCGATCCAGTGATGCGGAACGGGGCTATAGAGCTGCCCACCACCGCCGCCGATCCTCTGACTTTCAATCAGCAGGACGCCCGCATTGATCTGCGTGCGTCTGCTTGCATAGCTCAGGGGCTGTGCGAGACTAGCCGCAGCGGTAAACGCGGCGGCAACTAAAAGGATGCTTCGAATAGGTCTCACGACTTCGGATCTCCAACGTATGCGAGGGTTGGGCTGACAGGCAGGCGCGGGGCTGGCGGCAGGACTCTGCCGTACTCGTCTCGACGGATCGGGACGCCTCCCGCACTGGCTGTGGCTAGAGCTGGGTCAAAATTGACGAGGAAATTGGGAATGGCTGTGCCAGGAACCGTAGCGTCAAAGCCGTTCGGAACCCACTGATTGGGAACGAGTGTTCCTGTGGAGCCGAGCTGTCGGGGCATCCAAGCCCACTTTCTCTTCCACTCGGTCTGCTGGCTCATCGGTGCAGGCATGTTCTCGCTGATCGCGCCAGAAATCTGGACGCGTACAGGGAGAGGCTCGTTGTAGAACGGAGTCTCCGGAACGTTGCCGAAGTGTCGGTATCGCCGCATGTTCTTCTCTTGCGGAGTGCTGAGGCCCGAGTAGGCGCCAGCGCCGTTTGCGAAGTCATCGCGATTGTCCTCGGAGTTGCCGTTGAACCACTGGCCAGGAATCACGAAGAATGATCCTTCTTCCGCGTACATGCCAGCTTCAATCCTGATGTCCGCAGGCGTGACCGCCACACGGGAGAGCAGAACGTTTTTAGCTGCAGCCGAGCCGACACCGGTGACACCGATCGTCAGCAAGGTCGGATCCATCAAGCCCATTTCATAAGCGCCCTGAGCAGCGCTCGGAGCTGAGAGGCGACGACCAGCGACGATCGTGCTCGCGGCAGAGACGAGGATGTGTGACATCGTCTCAAATCGCGGATAGGCGTTGATTGTCGCATCGCCGAGGCCGTAGACAGGGACTGTAGCCGGCGGGCCGGCATAGAAGCCAGCGGCTGCGTTGTGCGGCTCAAAGATGCCGTCGTTATTGACGTCACGCAGGGAGTCGAACAGGTAGTTCTGCCAACCGGGCGCGCCAGGCTGTGCGAACGACTGCGGTCGGATGCCAGCTCGGAAGAACCCTGGGCCGTTGTCGTCTGCTGAGGACGAAATCAACATCACCGACGGGATCGGCGACAGGCTGCCGTATTCGACATAGCTCGTCGCGTAGGTATCCCAAGTCGTCGGGTTGTTCGGCGAAGGAGTGCCGAAGTCTGCGCCTGTCAGCAGCTCGAACGCCAGAGTCAGGGACGTGGAGTTCGCGAGGTCGAGTTCGACGGGAGTCGGCGTGTCTGCAGCGAGGCTCGATGTCTTCACGGACGGGCTCTGACCCGGTGCCGGGCCGAAGAACATCGTTGTATTGACAACCGTGTATTCACGAGCCATCAGCATCAGCATCGATCGAGTGGGTGAAGTGATCACGCTGTGGTTGATCGCTCCGCGTGTGCCGGTCGAATTGAGCAGGCCTTTCGTGATGCTGCCTTCAACATAGATCGAGCCGAGTGAAACGACTGTCAGCTGTGCATCGGTTGCGATTGTTCCGCGAACGCGGACGTCGCCAGCGAACATCAGTACGCCATTGAACTCCTGACCAAAGTTCAGGAAGTCAAAATCGGTCACACCAGCCGCGCCGACCAGGCCCGGGTTCATGATGCTGTTGATGATGTAGAACGTGCGGTACGGGGCGCCATCAGGGCGAGTAACGGTCACTTCGCGGATCTGGTACCGGCAGATCGCAGAACCAGTGTCAAATCCCGTTGCTGGATCTCGCCAGGATGGGCGCTGACTGCGCTGGTCGCGAATGATCTCAAAGCCGTCTGGGAGCAGCCGCAGGTAAGGCGCGTTGGGGATGTAGTACGGGCCCTGCCAGCCGCGTGTTGTCGGCCTGTTTGGATTGAGCCAGTCGTTCGTGAGCGACTCGCTGCCGCTCGATCGGCGTCGGTCTGCTTCGTTGGCAAAACCGCCTCGCTCAGGCGAGTCGACGTAGACGCCGCCGCCATAGCCCATCTCCCCGATGTTGCGACCGTTGACAATGCTTCCGGCATTCATCGTCAAAGTCTCGTATCGAATTCGTCCCGTGTTGGGATCGATGGACGTAATTGATGGTGGCTCAAGCCGGGAGATGCCGCGAGGACTACCCTGCGCGTCTGTGGCAGGGTCTCCGTCGCGGTAGATGCCGAGGATGGTGGTGTAGGCCGGGTTCTGGCTCGACATCGCCATGCCGTTCATCACGTACGGCGTGGTCACAGTGCTGGCAACGCTGGAGCCATTGAGCACGAGGCTGCTGCGCCAGACATCGGCGAACTGGTCGTACCAGATTCGCGAGAATCGAAGCTCTGAAGAAGAGGCTCCTGCACCGGCATCCGCCGGTTCGATGGGGCCGTTCACTCTCACGGCTTCGCCGAGAGTGTGGTTCAGATAAAAGTGTGTCGCACCGAAGACTTTGAGGCCGGTGTTGCTGCGCAGGCTTCCGAGGCCAGGAATTTCCGACCAGAAGGCGCTTGCACCAGCGAGCGGCTCAAAGGAGGGGGCTCTACCGATGCTGTTGGGAATCGTGACAGGACGGCCTTCATAGATGAGGTTCGAGCCGGCGTCCATCGTTGGATCACCATTGACGGAAGCTCGTGCCGTTGGGAATCCGAAGGGCGCAGGGCGACTCGTGTTGTGCTTGTCCGTAATGAACAGTGCTGCACTCGTGAGGCCGATGTCGGTCAGAGCGAGAAGCTTCTTAGTCTGCGGGTTGAACTGCAGGTCGATGCGCTTGGCATCGCCTACGGCTGCCTCAAGCTGAGCCGCACCAGCAAATCCGCCAACCTGCATAGGCTCGGTGAGCAGCTGTGTCGGGTCGATGCGTCCGCCGAACTCGATTCGGCCAGATCGACCGACCGACTCGATGATCAGGTAGTTGCGAGTCTGACCAGGAGTTCTGAGGCTGCCCTCGCCGTCCGATGCCAGGACGTCAAAGCTGTCCTTGTCATAGATGACTCTGACAAGCTGTCGGCCGTTGGCGACATTCTGTCTGCTGAATGGTCCTCTAAAGTCTGGTCCGCCAAGATCTTCCGTGCCGTTGGGAAGAATGAGGCCTGTGCCGGGGCGCAGATAGAGCGCATCTGGGTCACGGGAGAAGTTGCCCGTAGTCACAGGCGGAGTCTGAACCGGACGCCAATCAGCGGTTCCCCTCAGCAGCTGACTGTGAGCGTGCTGGATTGCGGAGATCGCAAGCTCACCAGATCGACCTGCCCTGCGGGCGGTGGCCGACTCTCGAATCGCCTGTTCGATAATCCTTGCAAATGCAAAGCCGAGTATGAGCATGACGCCCATGATCAGGATCGCGACAATCAGGGTCTGGCCCTTTTGTGTTCGCTTCCCGGCAGCTGTGTTCGGTCTCATTGTCATTGGCTTCGCTTTAGCGTAAGTAGTTCTTCACCGAAGTGGTGCTGGTCAGAGTCAGGCCCTGCGGCGTCTTGATTCCCGATGATGGGAATGTTCGGATCGTCAGGATGACCTCAAGGAGGCTGGCCGAGTCGTAGTCGACAAAGAAAGCATCGTTGGGCTCACTGAATTGGAAGTCATAAGTGATGAACATGTTCCCTGTCGGAACCTCATCACCGCTGAGCGGTGCGTTCGGTGTCGGATCCCAGTGATCTGGAATCGGTTCGCCTGCCGCTGAATTGAACTCGACGTAGCCGGCTCGGTATCGAGCCTGCATGACAGCCGAAAGGAAGTCGTTGGGATCGTAGAGAGCCTTGTCGTAGCTGCCGCCTGCAAAGCCGAGCAGAACCCAGTCCGGCTCGACCTGGTCAACGTAGTTGATCAGATACTGATTCGGACCGACG
>JALGYA010000335.1 GCA_029824475.1 Fimbriimonadia bacterium
TTTTCATCCTTGCTACGACCGAGTACGGGAAGGTCCCGCCGACGATCCGGTCGCGCTGTCAGCGATTCGAGTTCCACCGTGGTGGAATGAAGGACCTTGTCGACCGGCTCTCTTACGTTGCAAAGGCTGAAGGGGTCGCGTGCGAACCACAGGCATTGGCTGCTATTGCAAAGATGGCTGATGGTGGGTTTAGAGATTCACTTACTCTGTTCGAGCAGGCGATGCTCACTGCTGATGGAACCGTGACGCTGGAGCACGTCTACGCGCAGCTTGGCCTGATAGCCGACGATGTTGCTGACTCCCTTCTGCTGGCGATTGTGGAATCGGACGTCAAGGAGATCATCGCCCAGACGAGCGAGGTCTACCGGCAGGGAAGAGATCCCCGTTCGATTCTTGAGGCGCTGCTCTATAGGCTTTCAGATTTGACCCGTGCCCTTTATGGGGTGGACGTGGCTGGGAGTGCCGATCAGGCAGAAGAAGCGCGGCTTCATGATTCTGCGACTAAGATCGGGTCTCATCGGCTGTTGGCACTGAGATCGGAGATTGCGCAGGCTCACAGGCTAATTCGTGACATCAGTCTTCCTAGGATTTGGCTCGAGGCGGAGTTGATTAGGATTGGTCAGACGATCGTTGCTGGTGCAGTCGTGCGTCCAGCGGCCGCACCAGCGCCTGCAGCTCAGAAACCGGCACCGGCAGTTAGAGAACCAGCACCTGAGGCCGCGAAGCCAGCACCTCCTAAGGCCGAGGCTCCCAAGCCAGAGCCGCCCCAGGCTGAGGCGCCCGAGCCAGAGCCGGAGAAGCCTTTCGAGCCGGAAACTCCTGCTCCGGCGGAGCCTGCGCCTGCCGCTGCACCTGCTGCTGCCTCTGGCCAGGAAGACCAGATTTGGAGTGAGATTGTGAAGACTCTGTCTGAACAGTCGAAGCTGGCGCGCAACCGGCTGCCCAAGTCGACCGTGGTCTCTGTTGACAACGGTGTCGTGACAATCGCATTTGATCGACTCAATGACGCCGAGTGGGTGAATGGCCGCGATAAGGTGAAGGCTTCTATCGCGGACCAGTGGAAGCAGAGATCTGGCACTTCCCCGACGCTCATTTTTATTGCGAGGGCCGGCGAGATGGCCCCTAAACGGGCTCAAACTGGCGAATCTTCACCCACGAAGGTAGAATCAGCCTACGAAGGCAGTCGTCTCGCTGAGGCGGCTAAAGAGGTCTTTGGCGAGATGGGCGGCGCTCAGGGCCAGGACCAAGGAAAAGGATCATGAAGCTTCCCAAGAATTTCGGCGGCAAAGGCTTTGCAGGGGCACTCCAGGAGGCCCAGGCAGCGATGTCACAGGCACAGGATTTGGAGGAGACGCTCGAGCAGGAGCGCATTCCAATCGACAAGGGTCAGGTGCACGCAATGTTCACCGGCACTGGTGAGCTGCTTGCACTCAAGATTGATCCCGCGATCGTCGACCCAGAAGATACTGAGACCCTGGAAGACCTGATCGTCAGCGCACTCCGCGACGGCTACACGCAGGCGACCGCTCTGCGAAATGCTCGGGTTCAGGCGATCATGCCGAATATCCCTGGCATGGACAAGCTCGGACTCTAAGGGCTCAATGCTCTTTGCACGGCCCCTGGCCGAACTGATTGCACAGCTTGAGAAGCTGCCAGGGGTTGGGCCGAAGTCCGCCCAGCGATTGGCGTTCCACATCATCCGGATGCCGGTTGATGATGTCCGCCGCGTTTCAGAAGCTCTCATGAAGGCACGCGAGGCGCTTCAGCTCTGCAGTGTCTGCCAGAACGTGAGCGAGAAAGAGGTCTGTCCGATCTGCGAGGATCCCAAGCGACAGCCTGGCCAGATCTGTGTGGTTGCAGATTCACAGGATATCGCCGCTATGGAGCGGATCAATGAATTTCACGGTCTGTATCACGTCCTTCATGGCCTGTTGAGCCCGATGGATGGGATCAGCCCTGAAGACCTGAAAGTGCGGGAGCTGCTGGAGCGTGTCGGCGAAGGTGTTGAGGAGATTATCGTTGCGACGAACCCCACGATCGAGGGCGACGCGACGGCCCTGTATCTTGCCA
>JALGYA010000336.1 GCA_029824475.1 Fimbriimonadia bacterium
GCCATGGTCCTCGCGACCCGGGCAGAGTGTGAGGCCCAGCCTGGATGGCAAGGGTGAATTCTCAGACGTCAGCCAGCCCACGCGCAGCTTCCCGCCCTTGTCCTTTTTTTGATCCGTCTTGGCCATCGTCAGCTCGCTGTGATTATGCAGTGCGCGGCTAGGCGTCTGCGCTCTCGGATGGCATTACGGATTGGCGTCTCTTTCGCATATCCCGAAGATTCGTTCCCACGCTCATCACGACAGCAAACACCATCGCCCACTGGGCAACAGAATCTGCCAGCTCGAGCGGCGGGTCCCAACCTGAAATTGTGCGCACCAGCAGCACGATATAGCTCTCTGCCGTCTCGTTTATCCCCATCGCCTCGCGCACCTGCCAGTGCCAGTCCGTGCAGATGCAGTACCCGACCCCATAAATAAACCCTGCGCCGAACCAGCTCACTAAGGTCAATGCGAGCATCAGCAGGTTCCACTTCCGCGTCTTCCGGTGCGCCCAGCCGAAGACGTTAAACACGATCAGTGCCGTGTGGAGCACGAAGAACAGGACATTGAGCAGCCAGAGCAAGAGTGTCTCTCCTCTTCCACTATACGCCTCAGTTTCGGCTTACAACGCGCTGGCAGACTTGCAGGTGTTCAGGTGAGATAGCGGTCAACAGTAAAGCTCGATAACTTTGCATACACGCCTAGCGGTCTGCCAGACTGCTGACACAGATGCGCCACACCTTCTGGCTCGCCTCGACTGCAGCGCTCGTCTGCGGCGTCTTTGCGTCGCCGAGCGGCCAGCAGGAGCCGCCGCCGTACGAAGACGTACAGCGGATCCTCACGGCGTATTGTGTCTCCTGCCATGGCCCTGAGGAACCCAGTGCCGCACTCAGCCTAGACACCTTCGAGGGTGTTATGGACGGCGAAGTCGTCGAGCCAGGCGACTCCGCAGCCAGCGAGCTCATGGTCCGAATCCGAGGCGAAGGCGAGATGCCGCAGATGCCGATCGGATTCGTGCCTCTCTCCACAGCTGATCAGAAGCTCATCGCAGACTGGATCGACGCCGGTGCCCTTGCCCCTGCAGGTTCAAAAACCACGCATTGGGCGTACAGCGCTCCCGTTAAGCCGCCTGTGCCCAATTCCGACAGCGAGTGGATCGTAAACCCGATCGACGCCTTTGTCCTGGCACGGTTAGAAGCAGAGAGTCTCAAGCCCTCCCCAGAGGCAGAAAAGACCACGCTCATCCGCCGCGTCACCCTCGATCTCACCGGCCTTCCGCCAACTCCAGAAGAAGTCGACAGATTCCTAAACGACAACAGCCCAACAGCCTACGAAAAGGTCATCGACCGCCTGCTCAGCAGCCCCCACTACGGCGAAAAGCTCGCCCTGCCCTGGCTTGATGCCGCCCGCTACGCCGACAGCAACGGCTTCCAGATGGAAGGCGACAACTACCAGTACGTCTGGCGCGACTGGGTCGTGAACGCGCTGAACAGCAACATGCGGTTCGATGAGTTCACGAGGCTGCAGATTGCAGGCGACCTCATGCCCGGCACAACACAGGAGACAAAGGAAGGCCGCGACAGGCTCATCGCCACAGGCTTCAACCGCAACCACATGCTCAACGGCGAAGGCGGCGCGATCCGGGAAGAGCAGCGCAACGTCGCGGTCTTCGATCGTGTCGATACCACCAGCACCGCATGGCTGGGGCTCACCGTGGGCTGTGCACGGTGCCACGACCACAAGTTCGACCCGATTTCGCAGCGCGACTACTACGAAATGATGGCGTTCTTCAACAACGTGCCTGAACTCGGCGCGCCTGGGGGTGGAGTGCCCTACTCGGTCGATACGCCATGGATATATGCCGGCACCGAGCCCCAGATGGACAAGATGTTCCAGCTGGACCGAGAGACGCAGGCGGCCGAACAGCAGGCCAAACGCATAGCCCAACTGCCCGGCACCCAGGCGCTTATCGAAGCCTGGAAGCAGGGGAATGACGCCAAAGCCCCCAAGGACATCCAAGACCTGCTGGCCAAAAAGGGCCGAAATGAGGGTGAAGAGGACAAGCTGGCAAAGTATTTCCTTTCCAAC
>JALGYA010000131.1 GCA_029824475.1 Fimbriimonadia bacterium
GCCTACGGCACACACGACTCGTGCCTCGCGCCGCGCTCTCTAGGCTTTGAAAGGCTCTATAAGGCGCTGGCGCCGATCCTCGTCGCCCGATGGCCTCTCTGCGGGGCAGGCAAAAACAGACAACTTCGGACTTTCATCGATCCATGACCTCAACCCCCAGTATAGGGGAGTCTTTGCAAACGGGTGCATTACTCGGTGGTTTTTGTCCGCTCGTACTGCTCCCGCAGGATCTCTGCAGGGTCGTGAGCCACAAGAATCTCGTAGGCGACCGCATGAAGCAGCTTGATCTGGGCCGACAGGTTCATCCCTTCCTCATAAGCGGGACAAGAACCGTCAGCCAGCGCCTCCAGCGGCCAGAAGACCAGCCCCGGATCGACCTGATCCTCCGGATGCTCCGGCTTGGGCCACGTCCGGATCTCCACCAGATAGGTGTCCTCGTCCGTGCTGTGCGTCACCCGCAAATGGCAGCTCCCCAGTCGATACTCCGCCACCTCAGCACCCGTTATCGGGCCTGAGCTGACCTTCCAGCACTTCAGGTCCGAGAAGGTCTCCAACAGACACGCCTCCACCAGCCCGCAGATCGAGTCGTCCTTAAACAGCCGCTTGAAAGACCCCATCAGACCATCTCAGGAATCCAGTCGTCGTGCGCCTCGAACAGGTCGTCGCACATCGCTTTAATCTTGTCCAGCGGCAGAGACTGCGCCGTGTGCGGGTCGAGCATCGCCGCCTGATACACATGGTCACGACGTCCAGTTAGTGCAGCTTCCACCGTCAAACTCTGCACATTGACGTTTGTCATGCAGATCGCCGCAAGCTGCGGCGGCAGGTCGCCGATTGGAGTCGGCTGGATGCCCATCTTGTCGATTAGGCACGGCACTTCGACGCAGCATCCAGGCGTCAGATTGTCGATCAGGCCGGTGTTCGGCACGTTGCCATAGACCACGCACGGATCGCCCGTCTCCATCGAGTTGATGATGCTTGAGCCGTATTCCACAGAAGGCTTGACCTCCAGATCTTCACCCTTCTCCATCTTCGTTCGCAGGTCCTCCCAGCCGGCGATCTGGAGTTCGCAGCGCCGGATGTACTCGTTGATCGGGATATTGAATCTCTCGATCAGCTCCGGCGAATCATCGCGGATGAAGTGCGGGCAGTACTCGCTGAAGTGCTCGCTCGATTCCGTCACAAAGTAGCCGAGCCAGCGCAGCATCTCGTACCGAACGCGGTTGTCGTCGGGAACCCGCCCCTCCTCCACAACCTTGTGGATCAGCGGATAGAGGTCCTCGCCGTCGCGCTCAAACCGCAGATAGAACGCCATGTGGTTGATCCCTGCGCACAGGTAGCTGATCTCGTCCTTCGGCACGCCGATGTTCTCGGCAAGCTGGCCCGCCGTGCCCTGCACGCTATGGCAAAGCCCGATCGTCTCGATCCCCGAAACGCAGCTCACGCCCCAGCAAAGCATCGCCATCGGGTTGGTGTAATTGAGCAGAGTCGCGTCCGGGCAGACCTCCTCCATATCGAGCGCGATGCCATTCAGCACCGGAATCGTCCGCAGTGCCCGGAAGATGCCGCCGATGCCGAGCGTATCGGCAATCGTCTGCTTCAGGCCGTACTTGGCCGGGATCTCAAAATCGATCACCGTCCCCGGCTTGTACCCCGCCACCTGCACCATGCAGATCACGTAATCCGCGCCGGTCAGGGCCTCGCGGCGGTCGAGGGTTGCGCTGATTTCACCCGTCGCACCGAGAGTCTTCTTGATGTGGTGAGCAACTTTCTCGCTGGTCGCGAGCCGCTCGCCGTCGATGTCCATCAGAGCGATGTGCGCGTCCTTCGTCGCCTCCCTGCTCCAAATATCCCCCATCAGGTTCTTGGCAAACACGGTGCTTCCCGCACCGATCATCGCAATCTTAGCCATGTGTCTCCGAGGTTACCGGTTAGATGATGTCATGCATGCTGAGCGACTCAATTCCACTGTAGATGAAATTCAGACGATCGCCAAATTCATCGCCAAGCAAATTCTGATATCGAGCGATCATTTCATGCCACTGCTCCTGAGACGCAAGAGCAATAGCGTCAGAGCCAAGGTCCTGCTTGCCAATAACGTTGACCTTTTTCATATATCCAGCAGACGCAAGGGCAACGCTCAACAGATGACGAACGTGCTGATCGGTGGCTGGCCATGAGTAGCCAACAAAGTGTAAGCGGTGAGCCTGCGCGATCACCCGGTAGGCCGCTGCCCACTGTGCTGAAATGTGATGTGACCCAACCGCCTTCTGCCATGATGGAGGGACTATCAAGGGTGTATCTGAGTGATCAAGTCCAAAAAAACCTCTACTAGGATTGTGGCAGATGGAGTTTTCGGTTAGCGCGGCACTTTTGCTATTAGAATCATCACTGAAGCCACAGAAAAAGTGATCACATGCCTTGAGGAATCTTTCCTCGTCCACGCCCTCAGCCTTTAACACTTGCCGTATAGTTTTACCAAGACCCTCCGATGTGGATGAGTGTCCAGATGATTCGATAGCATATCCAGATGGAGTTAGGGCATCTTCGGAATTGGTAGCTCCAAGCAAGTACTTCAGGTCGTAAATGAACTGGCTAGCGCCTCCTCTCTGCCCCATCACTTCTGAGAACAACCGGGGGTGCTTTACGCTGACTTGCCCTCTACTCATGTGCCAGTTGATTGAGCCGTGGAGCTTAATGAGCTCAACCTCACCATCGAGATGCATCTGTGGCGGGCTGAACGAACGCCCTGTGTTCAAGATGGACGCTAAATAGAGGCCGCGTAGCGCAAGGTTTGCTTCGTCGAGAATGGCCTTCTCAGGAAAGCAACCGACATTTCCAGCATAAGATGCTCTCTTCCCCAGATTCAGAAGCATGCGTTCCAGCACCAAATCATAATTGAACGTTATCAGCGATACTGAGTGCCCTTCCTTTAGCAGTGAACCGATGATTGATTGCAGTCCAAAGAAGCTGTGCCCGGGGTCTGGGACTGTGGATAACTCTAGTCGAAGCTTGGTTCGCGCAGTTGACCACCGTGTAGGGATGTCCAGCAGGTCAAGTTCATCGAACTCAACTTCATCTATGTCGCCGGCAGCGTAGTCAACGCCAGCTGATATCACTGTTTCAAAGGAGCTTGTGAGTTTTTTTCTGTCTACCTTGGTCCCATTCCGCTTTCTGAATTCGGCATTAGTTGTGGATACCATGTCTGCTAGGGAGTATAAATCCTCTATGCTTCGCAAATTGATCCGGCGACCGGAATGCCTCTGAGCCATGATATCTCGAAATTCAATGCACTCATCAAGACTCTTAAGTACATTTTCAGGGACAGATTCCCGGTCGCTTATGACGGTCGAAATTTTGTCCAAGAAGTCGATCATCGTAGGCACTCCAAAAGGTGCCGATGATCCTGCACCAACTATGAATACATGGTTGAATTGCTCAGGCATGTTGAATTATATCTGAGGCCACTGCGGGATTGGGTCATCGCGCCCCTATTGCGCTAAAATTACGTGGTGGCAAAGTCGCCCTGCCCCTACAGCCTGGAGCAGCTCCAGGCTATCACCCAGAAACACGGTCTGACGGGCCAGCTCAAAGAGCTGCCCGACGTCGGCTACGTCAACTGGGTGTTCCTGGTCGGCGACCACCACGTCCTGAGGGTCTGCAAGCCGCACATCGGCTGCGAAGACGGCAGAACCGAAGCCGTCGCCGTCCCGGTCGCCATCACGGCAGGCATCAACACCCCAAAGCTCCTGGTCTTCGACGAAAGCAACAAGTTCATCCCCACCTCCTACACCATCTACGACCGCGTGCCCGGCAAGGCCCTCGACGACTTCACAGGCAAGCAAGAAAGCCTCCCTGACCTCTACAAAGAACTAGGCAGAGAAATAGGCAAAATCCACACCCGCATCACCGACTGCCCTGATCCAAACAACTGGCTCGACACAGCAGGCCACCAAGACCCCTACGAAGCCATCGAAACGGCCCTAAAGAAAGAGCGACTAGACAAGAACAACTCACACTGGCTCCGCCAGTGGGCAGACCAACTGCAACCCGCTTTCCAAACACAATACGAAGACAGGTTCATCCACAACGACCTCCATTCGGGCAACACGATGATTACTGAAAGTCCACTCACGCTAACCGGTGTCATCGACTGGGGAGACGCAGCCTGGGGCGACCCGGCACTCGACTTCGAAACGATGCCGGTCTGGGCAGTGCCATGGGCACTGGAAGGCTACCGAGAGGAAGGAGCAGAGACAGACGAAGGCTTCCTCGGCCGCCTGCTCAGCCACAACATCGCGTGCGCCTTTGAGTGGAACACGAGAGGCGAGACCCCAACCGCCATCTCTATGGGGCTGCTGGTAAACATGCCAAGGCTGCTCACCGCCGAACTCCCGGCAGAATGGCAGCCTTGGCTTCCGAAATCACTCCCTTAGCCGAGGCGCGGGGTTCCTGCTTCACCTGGATAGCGCCTTTACAGCACACTAGTTATCTGCAAATGCCTCCATTGCCCTTTCCATGACGTTCGAACTTGCTTGCTCCAGCTTGTCGAGCTTGCAATCAACGCGCGCAGCCATCATCAGCTCCCGATGAGATCTAATCATCTTCTTGTCGAGAGATCGGAGACGCCCGAGATGCTCATCATTTCCTGCTACCGAGTCAGGGCTGTCAAGGGCGCTTCCCAGTTCGGTAAGGGAATCTTGAAGCTCCTTAAATGAGGAGACGACTGCTTCACCGAGGAAGAGGTTAGTCATAACCCAATCCGATAAATATCGTTCTCCTGCGTCGCGAGGAATCTTCATATGATGCCGTTTCAGCTTAGCTGAGTCCCGTGGCACACGCTTCGTATACAACATCTGCATCTCGAGGCATGCTCTACCAACTTCCTCCGCCACGTCCAATCGACGCCGCAACAACTCCGATCTGTCCAAGTCCAATCTCGCCGTTTGTGCATCAGAAAGAGCTTGACTTGCTAATCTGTGTTGAGTCTTAGCTTGTAACAAAGTCCAGACAGAGCAACCCAGGCCGCCGCAAACCGCCATCCACTGAATGATTAATCCCCAATTCCAGTTCTCCATAACCCCTATAGGGTACCGCCAAGGCTGCTCACCGCCGATCTCCCGGCAGAATGGCAGCCCTGGCTCCCGAAATCGCTCCCTTAGCCGAGGCGCGGGGTGAAGTCTGTCTTCGGCGTGACCAGGCGGCAATAGGCAGCCATCAGGCGCGCCGTGTTGACCACGTCCTCAAGCTCCAGCAGCTCGCACGGAGTGTGCATATACCGCAGCGGAATCCCGAGCAGGCCGCAAGCCATGCCAGACCGAGCAACCTGCATCGCACCAGCATCTGTGCCGGTCCGGCCAGGCTCAGGGCTGATCTGCACCCCAATCTCCTCAGCCGCAGCCGCCTCTGAAAGCATCTTGTAGACGATCGGGTTGATGTTCGCGCCACGAGTCACCGTCGGGCCCTTGCCCAGGTCAACACGCCCGTACCGCTCCTTGCTCACGCCCGGATGGTCGATCGCGAAGTTAACGTCCACAGCGATGCCAGTCACAGCATCAACATCATAAGCCGAGGTGATGGCACCACGCAGCCCGATCTCCTCCTGGACTGTGCCAACGGCATAGACCCCGACACTCTTGTGCAGGCCGCCCTCTTCCTTCAGCAGCCGCAGAGCCTCTGCAACCACAAAAGCACCAGCCTTGTTGTCAAAGCCGCGCGCCGTCGCCCGGCCGTCCATCAGCTTCTGGAATTCGTACTGGAAAGTGACCGGATCACCCAGCGCAATCTTCGCCTTAGCAGCATCGCCTGAGGCCGCCCCGATGTCGATCCACAGGTCGTGCAGCTTCGGGCTCTTGGAGCGCTCAGCAGCCTCAATCAGATGGATCGGCTTGCGGCCAATAATGCCGGGCACCTTGCCTTTAGCCGTGTGAATCCACACACGCTGGCCGACCGGAATGATGCTGTCGTGCCCGCCCACGCCGCTGAAGAACAGCAGCCCGTCATCGTTGATGTAGTGGACGATAAACCCGATCTCGTCGATGTGCCCGGCCAGCATAATGCGGGTCTTGGCGTTCGGGTTCAGGATCGCCTGAACGGAGCCGTGTGAATCGGTCGTGACCTTGTCAGCGAAGTCGGATGTGTACTCCCGGTAGACCTCAGCCGCAGGCTCTTCGTAGCCGGAAGGAGAAGGAGCGTTGGCGAGCTTCTTGAGAAACGCCAGTGACTCATTGCGCATGGCCCCGAAGCCTACCCCTGGTCAGAGGTGTGCTTGGTCGGATCGGCCTGCTCGAAGCGAGCCTTAATCGTCCTGCTGTACATCCACAGACTTAACCACACCAGTAGGGGCGGTATAGCTGCGATCATCATTGTCTTGTCCATTGTAATCTGCTGCCTCCAAGCCAAGATTTCCGGCCGCGACGCGCTGACTGTATAGCCAGTATGCGAAGAGCGTAATAATCACGAACATCCCCAAAACACCAAATCCATACCAGGCGTCCATTTCGCCCTTGGCGATGGTGCTGCTGGGGTGGACCGAAGGAACGTTGGGAAGTCTGTCGTAGACGAAAGTGAGGAAGATGAACGGAATCAGCAGCGCGATTGAATACGCCGCCGATGAAGCCGCCCTCTTGTGCTCATCCTGAAACGCGCTGCGAAGCGCAACTGCCGCACCCATCAGGAGCACGACGAAGAGAAAACCGGTCTGCTTCGGATCCCAGTGCCAGAAAGACCCCCATTGGACTCTGCTGAAAATCATGCCGGTAAACAGAGTCAGCGGCGCAAAAATCGCCGCCTGCTCCAGGCAGGCTGCCTGCTTCACATCGACCTTCAATGACTTGGTCCGCATGTACTGGAAGCCCTGCCAGGCCATAGCAATCACAAAGCCGGTGGTGATGAATGCACAAGGCAGGTGCCAGTAGACGATTCGCGCCAGCTCTGGCGTCATAAACCGCTCTGCGTCTGGCGAGAGAAACGTATAAACCGTTCCAATCACACCGAGTACCAGAAGATAGACTGGGATGCGCTTCATGACGAGGGTTGCTCCGTAGATTCTGCCACATCTTGCGTCAAATTATCGGCCGGCTCGACGCCCCACAGCCCTGGCGCCAAGAGTGGGCCAAGACCAAGAAACGCCATGGTCAGGCCGGCGAGCCCGACCAGCGCCTGGATCGATGAACTAGTGTTCACCACGCCCGACCCAAACCCTTGCGCCAAACAGAGCGTCGACAAAACCGAAGTTGGCAATAGCAAAGGCAGACCGATCGCGCCAGCCAGCAGCCACCGATTCGCCGCACCAAGAACAAGCGCACCGCAAAGCGACATGCTCGTCGCCAACGACAGAGCTGAGAAGAACGCACCCAGAACCAGGAACAGAGGATCGGCCACCCGCACGTGCGCCAGCTCCACAAATAGCGCTGTCATCACGCCAGCCGTCACGATCATCTGGATCGTGGAGTAGAGCATCTTGCCAAACAGAGCAGCGGATGGCTCTGCCATCGCCCTCAAAAGCGTAAATGTCCCCTGCTCCTCTTCAGCGATGAAGATCCTCGGGATGATCGTAACCGCCGCAAAGAGCAGGCCGCTCGTCAGCATTCCGGCCAAGAGCATCGGGTCCGGCTCCTGATTCTTAGTCGCGAAGCCCAGCGCAACGGAAATCAGAACGGCAAACAGCCCCCCAACAGCAAGCCCATGCTTGGAGCGCATCTCAGACCGCCACTCCTTGCGGAACACAGTCAGCGCAGATTCAAGCCAGCCGGAGTTCATGTGTCGCCATCCTCATGTCCTGCTTGTCATTCGTGGCCAAAACCACGGCGCCGTTTTCAGAAACCTCAGCAGTGATCGACTCGACAATCTCTCGTCCACTGACATCAAGGGCTGCAGTCGGCTCATCCAAAAAGAGCAGGTTCGGCTTGTGCTGAATCGCCAGCGCCAGTTTTAATCGCGCCCGCATGCCTGTTGACATGTTTGAAGCCAAAACATCTTCGGCATCCCCCAGGCCGACCCGGGTCAGCAGCCCATTCGGCTCCGACTTCACACCCCGCAGCCTCGCTCCAAACAGAATATGTTCGGCAGCCGTCAAGGAGGGGTACAGCGCCATGTCGATCGTGCTGATCCCCCAGGAATCAGTCTGCTGGATGGTGCCTTCGCTGGCTGGGATCCTCCCACACAGTGTGTTGAGCAGAGTCGATTTCCCCTGCCCATTCTTGCCGGTCACAGCGAGCACTTGGCCCGGCCCGATCTCCACATTGACCTCCCTGAATATCCAGCGGCGTCCGAACCTGCGCCCCAGCCCTTCAGCCCGCAGAAGAGCGTCTACGCC
>JALGYA010000132.1 GCA_029824475.1 Fimbriimonadia bacterium
TTTTACACTCGTCGAAATCATGATCGTGGTTCTGATTATCGGCATCCTGCTCGCCATCGCCGTGCCTAACTTCATCAAGGCCCGCCGAAACAGCAGACTGCAGACAATCATCGCCAACCTGAAGCAGATCGAATCTGCCAAGGAGCAGTGTGCAATGGATCTTGGCTACGGCAACGGCGCAATCGGCTGCACACCTGCAGTCATGACGGACGCTGAGAACGGATACATGAAGGCTTGGCCGACCGGCCCTGTCGTCGGCGACTACGTCGAGAATGCTATCGGCACAGCCCCCACCTTCATCGCGAAGGACATCGCTGCCTGGAAAGCTGACCACAGCACCCTCTAAGGCTGCCTAAGTCACGACACAACACGACCAGCGGGCCAGCTCATCGAGCTGGCCCGCTCTCGTTAAGGCTGCGGCTGACGGCGATCCTGGCAGCTGGCAAAATTACTGGGGTGGTGCAGCGTCTGCCGTGGAATAGGCAAGTTGGAGCGCCGTTTCGGATCTCCATTTGAGTATTCGTCTGAAGATGAAAAACAACAAGCGCAAAGCGTTTACTCTCGTCGAGATCATGATCGTGATTCTGATCATCGGCATTCTGCTGGCCATCGCCGTGCCCAACTTTGTCAAGGCCCGCCGAAACAGCAGACTGCAGTCGATTGTCGCGAACCTGAAGCAGATTGAGGATGCAAAGGAGCAGTGCGCCATGGATCTTGGTCTAGGCAATGGATCGATTGTCTGTACGCCGGCAGTTCTGACGGACGCTGAGAATGGCTACATGAAGGTCTGGCCGACCGGCCCTGTTGTAGGCGACTACGTCGAGAACGCAATCGGTACAGCCCCCACATTCATCGCGAAGGACATCGCGGCTTGGAAGGCTGACCACAGCACCCTCTAAGGCTGATGGATCCAGTAATAAGCAGGCCGGCTCATCGAGCCGGCCTGCTTTCACTGTGAGTTCTAACAGCTGGCATTAATACTGGGGTGGCTTTGGCCAAGCGATGGAATAGGTTCATCAGTGCCTAACTGGGCTCCCTAATTGAGCCGAGTTTCCGAGGATGAGGCCAACCATGAAATCCAGCAAGAGAGTCACCTTCAAGCCCGTCGAGATCGCGAGCATGGCGCTGATTGTCGTCGCGCAGATCAGCATCGGCGTGCCCAGTTACGTCAGCAAGCGAGAGAGCAGCAGACTGCAAGTCATCATTTCAAACCTGAAGCTGATCGAAGCGGCGAAGGAGGAGTGTGCGATGGACTTAGGCTTTGGCCAGCCTTCCTGCACAGCTAAGAGCATGACCGACCCCGACAACGGCTACCTCGATGCATGGCCGATAGGTCCCGTTGAGGGAGAGTACGTTGAGAATGCGCTTGGCACGAATCCGACTTTTCGTGGCAAGGATGTTCACGCTTGGAAGGCTGATTCGTCAGGGCTCTAAGCAGCGGGCAGTTGGAGAACTGGGAACTCTAACGGCTGGCAAATGCACCAGGGTGAGTCGGGCTAGGCAGTGGAATAGGTTCATCAGTGCCTGACTCGGCTCTCTCCTGCGCCGAGTTTACGAGGATGAGATTGACGATGAGATTTAGCAAACGTGTCCGCTTCAGACCGATCGAGGTCGCTATCATGGCTGTGGTCGTCGTCGTCCAAGTGGGCGTCGGCGTGCCGAGCTTTGTAAACAGTCGTAAAGACAGCAGACTGCAGACTATCATCTCCAATCTGAAGTTGATTGAAGCCGCTAAGGAGGAATGCTGGGCGAATGTGCCCCTCCCCTACGAAGGGCCGCTGCTCTGTACTCGAAATGGGCTGACGGATCCTGATGAAGGTTATATGGATGCTTGGCCTTCAGGGCCTGTGACAGGTGAGTACGTCGAGAATCATAAGCGAACCAACCCTACTTTTCGGGGCAAGGACATCAACGCTTGGAAGGCTGATCCTTCAGGGCTCTAAGCACGAGAATGCACCCTCGTCATGTGTGCCATGGACAGGCCGCTTCGGGTCTGTCCGTGTCTTACCGTGTAGCCGCACGGACAAACGCTGAGAGCGCCTGTCCATGGCACACGGGGAGGAGTCTTGGATTGGTCCCTCCCCCATTTGGGGTGGGGGAGGTTAGGAGGGGGCCGGGAGCGAAGCGGACGGTTCTTATCGGGAGCCGCGTATTCCGGCTGAGAGCCGCTCCACGTCGAGCGCTGCCTATGGCAGCCCTCTTTGGCGGACCCTCCGTCTCTAATCTCAACCGCCATCCGCGGGGGTGAGGCCAGAAAGCCGGGCGCTCTTCACAGTGAGGACAGGTCAATGTGTGCCATGGGCAGGCCGCTTTGGGTCTGCCCGTGTCTTAGCAGATACCTCACGGCAGTTTTTGGCGAGCGGGAACGGTGGATTAGCATCGCCTCCTGGTGCGCCGGACATGTTGCTGGCAAAAATACGGGGTTCTCGCCGTCTTAGGGATGGAACATCTCCACCGGAGCCTGGGCAGGCTGTCGCCCAACTCCAGAGGAAGAGATCATGAAGAGACTCAATAAGACGGCAGTGACGGAGTTCCTAATCGTGGCCCTCGTAGTCGGCGTGTTGCTCGCTGTGGCCGTTCCGAATTTCCTGAAGAATCGCAGGACTTCTCGGCTGGAGACGATTGTCGCGAACCTGAGGCTGATCGAGGCCGCTCAGGAGCAATGTGCCATGGATCTGCCAATGTACGCCCAATATCCGCTTTGTCCCAGAGAAGACCTCATCGGGCCAGACGAAAACTATCTGCTTGAGTGGCCGACTGGTCCTGTTGACGGCGAGTACATTGAGAATTCGATCGGCACGAATGCAACGTTTCGTGGCAAAGACAGTCACGCCTGGAAGGCCGATCCGTCGGGGTTGTGAGGAAGAGAATAAATCCCATGCACCTTCTGGAAGCCCCCTTCCTCCTAGCTTTGTAGGAGGCAAGGGGAGGGTCCGCCCAAGAAGCTGCCCATAAGGCAGGTTCGACGTGGAAGGGGATGGAGGTTCTTAGTGCAGAGCACTCGACTGACCCCGGAACCTCCTCACCCTAACCCTCTCCTCCTTCAAAGCAAGGAGGAGAGGGAACCGATCCCAGTTTCCCGCAATGTGCCAAGGGGAGACTGCTTTGGGATTCTCCGTGTCTCAGCCAGAAGAGCACGGACAAACGCTGAGAGCACCTGTCCATGGCACCCGAGGAGGAGTTTTGGATTGGTCCCTCCCCCACTTGGGGTGGGGGAGGTTAGGAGGGGGCCGGGAGCGAAGCGGACGGTTCTTATCGGGAGCCGCGTATTCCGGCTGAGAGCCGCTCCACGTCGAGCGCTGCCTATGGCGGCCCTCTTTGGCGGACCCTCCGTCTCTAATCTCCCCCGCCATCCGCGGGGAGAGGCCAGAAAGCCGGGCGCTCTTCGCAGTGAGGACAGGTCAATGTGTACCATGGGCAGGCCGCTTTGGAATTCTCCGTGTCTCAGCCAGAAGAGCACGGACAAACGCTGGGAGCGCCTGTCCATGGCACACGGGAAGGTCTCATCTGGCCCTCTCCCTCGAATGAGGGGGAGGTTAGGAGGGGGACAGACAAATCTTGCGTCTTTGTCTTGGGTCGAGTGCTGTGAGATGACGCTCCTTCTTCCCAACCAATCAGCAAGCTGTACTGCTGCCCCAAATTGGTCCGGGTGCACATCTGGCAAGGGGCGTAAAATAGCGGCCCATGTCTGCCGACACCCCCACACATGAGCGATTTGGACCCTTCGGGGGTCGGTATGTGCCCGAGACCCTTGTCCCTGCCCTCGATCAGGTTGGCGAGGAGTTCGACAAAGCCTGGAAAGACCCGGCATTCCTTGATCAGTTCCGCGGCCTGCTCAAGGATTACGTCGGCCGCCCGTCAGCACTCACGGAAGCACCAAGACTCTCCGAAGAGCTCGGCCTTCAGATCACCATTAAGAGGGAAGACCTCAACCACACCGGCGCGCACAAAATCAACAACGCGATCGGCCAGTGCCTGCTCGCGATGCGGATGGGCAAGAAGCGGATCATCGCCGAGACGGGAGCTGGGCAACACGGTGTCGCCACCGCCACGGTCTGTGCTCTTTTCGGCCTTGAGTGCATCGTCTACATGGGCACTGAAGACTGCGCCCGGCAGGAGCTGAACGTCTTCCGCATGAAGCTTCTCGGCGCAAAGGTTGTCCCTGTCTCCAGCGGAACCAAGACGCTCAAAGACGCCCTCAATGAGGCGATGCGCGACTGGGTGACAAATGTCGACACCACGCACTACATCATCGGTACAGCCGCTGGCCCGCACCCCTACCCCTACATGGTGCGGGAGCTGCAGTCCGTCATCGGCATCGAAGCGCGCCAGCAGTATCTAGAGCGTCACGGCAGGCTTCCTGATGCCATCGTCGCCTGTGTCGGCGGCGGATCAAACGCGATCGGTATGTTCCACCCGTTCGTAGGTGATGAGTCTGTGAGAATCGTTGGTGTTGAGGCTGGTGGCCATGGCGTTGAGACAGGCAAGCATGCGGCACCGCTCACAGCGGGAGAGCCTGGTGTGCTGCACGGATCGTACAGCTATCTGATGCAGGATGAGTACGGTCAAATCCTTCCCACCCACTCGGTATCTGCAGGCCTCGACTACCCCGGTGTTGGAGCCGAGCATTCCTGGCTGAAGGACTCCGGTCGAGCTGAGTACGTGGTGGCTGATGATGACGACGCCCTCAAGGCGTTCCGCCAGCTGTCACTGCTCGAAGGCCTTATCCCAGCCTTTGAATCTGCCCATGCCTTCGCAGCCCTTTCCCAACCAGGCCTCTTCAAGCCGGGCGAACGAGTTCTTGTCAATCTCTCCGGCAGAGGCGACAAGGATATGGAAAGAGCCTCTGAGCTGCTGAGCCTTTAGGTTCGGTTGAACCTGCTCTTGAGGCCACAATGCTAACCATGGCAGACGGCCTCAAAATCGGCATCGTCGGGGCGACCGGCGCTGTAGGACAGGAGCTCCTTTCGCTGTTTGATCAGCGGTCGACACAGATTTCAGAGCTCCGCCTCATGTCCGGGCCGCGATCTGCCGGATCGACCATCTCGTTTCGTGGTGAAGACCTCACCGTGGCATTGGCGGCTGCCGATCAGTTTGATGGCCTCGATGTCGTCTTCTTCAGTGCCGGTGCTGGCGTTTCAAAGTCACTGGCCAGTGCTGCGGTAGATGCTGGTGCGCTCGTGGTTGACAACTCCAGTGCGTTTCGCATGGATGAGGGCGTGCCTCTCGTCATTCCGGAGATCAACTGGTCTGTGGCGGGTGAGCAGAAGATCATCGCCAATCCAAACTGCAGCACGATCATCCTCTTGATGGCCATCGCGCCACTCCGCTCGCTCGGCAAGATCAAGCGGATCATTGCCTCCACATACCAGAGCGTCAGCGGGGCTGGAGCCATCGCCATGCAGGAGCTGATCGACCAGACCCGCGTTGTGCTGGATGGCGGAGAGGCTGTGCCGGAGTCATTCGGTCACCAGTGCGCCTTCAACGTGTTCAGCCACGACTCTGATGTGGACGGAAATGGATTCAACGTCGAGGAGCAGAAGATGTTCGAGGAGACTCGGAAGATCCTGGAGGACGACGAGATTGGCCTCTCGGTCACGTGTGTCCGGGTCCCTGTACTCCGCGCCCACTCCGAGGCGATCCTAGTTGAATTTGAGGGTGACGCGCCCTCGGTAGAAGAAGCACGCCGTGTGCTGTCACAAGCTGACGGTGTGAGAATTGTTGACGATAGGGAAGCGAACCACTTCCCAATGCCGATCGAATCTGGAGGCGAGGATGATGTCTTCGTGGGCCGAATCAGAAAGGACGCTGCGAGCAGCAATGGCCTCTGGCTGTTCGCCTCCGGCGATCAGCTCCGCAAAGGCGCAGCCCTTAACGCTCTCCAGATCGCAGAACGCGCGTTCAGCTAGTCAGAGTTGTCATCCGGCGATCAGAGTGGATTGCGTCTGAGACCAGCTGTCTCAGCTGGTCTAAATGAGGATCGAGCTGCATCAATACGAGCGGTCGAACGCAGATCGTGGCATCCACCAGTGAGTTCATCTCTGCCAGCACTTGGGCAGACCACGAGAAGCCATCATAGCCGGCTTCATAGGCTTCCTGATCTGCGGTTGTACCAGCTGGCCTGATCCAATCCGGTGCATCTTTTGCTGAGCCGAGGACGGACGCCATGCTAAGCCCTTCCGGGCGATAAGAGAGCCCATCTAGGCTGCGCAAGCCAGCAGAATCAACTACGTGCCCCATTGGCATGAGCGCCTCTTCAAACTCCTCAAATGAAGCCACAAGCGAAGCTGGATCCCGACAGAGAAAACCAAGCGCATGGCCGTCATTCAAGACAGCCTCCACTGCAGCCTGACCAGACCGCAGCGACCTGAGGGAAGCAAAGAAGTGAATCACCCAGCCTTCGGCGCGTGCCGCGTCCAGGAGACGCAGCACCATCGCCGATTCGCTCTCGCCATACACCGCAGACTCTCGCCTGTCCCAAGAACACGCGTCGAGATCAGCCCTCAGGATCAGGCTGCGCTGCAAATCAGGCGTCCAGAAGGGCAGCGATGCCAGGGAGCTCTTTGCCTTCGAGGAACTCGAGGCTCGCTCCGCCGCCAGTGCTCACGTGAGCCATGTCATCTGCGAAGCCCATCTGCTGGACAGCAGCAGCGGTATCTCCGCCGCCGATAATCGCCATACCAGCAGTCTTCGCCATGGACTCGGCCATGGCGCGGGTACCGCCTGCGAACGGCTCCATCTCAAAAACACCCATCGGCCCGTTCCAGAGGATCGTTCCTGAGTCCTGTATGACCTTGTCGAACTGGACCCGCGCTTCTGGGCCGATATCGGCACCCTCTTTATCCGCAGGGATCTCACTAGCAGGTACTGCCACCGGCTTGGAAATCGGAGACAAATCAGGTGACGACATCACATCCACCGGCAGCACGATCTTGTCGCCGTGAAGCGACATCAGGCTGCGGCAGTAGTCGATGCTCGACTCATCCAGCAGCGACTTCCCAATCTCCCAGCCTTTGGCCTTGAAGAATGTGTAGGCCATGCCGCCGCCAATGATCAGGTGATCCACTTTGGGGAGCAGGCTGTCGATAACAGTGATCTTGTCCTTGACCTTCGCGCCACCGAGGATTGCTGTAAACGGCCGGCCTGGGTTTGCTACTGCATTGCCGAGGAAAGTGATCTCCTTCTCGATCAGGAATCCAGCAACGGCAGGTAAATGGTGCGCAACGCCTTCTGTGGATGCATGTGCCCGGTGTGCTGTGCCAAAAGCGTCGTTGACAAACACATCCGCCACAGAAGCCAGAGAGGCTGCAAAGGCCGCGTCATTGTCAGTCTCTTCCTTGTGGAATCTCAGGTTCTCAAGCAGTACGACCTGCCCCGGCTGGAGCGTGCTGCACGTGCCGGAAACCTCCGGTCCAACGCAGTCGCTGAGCAGTGGCACGTTGAGGCCGAGCAGTTCGCTGAGCCGCTCAGCGACAGGCGCCAATGACATCTCTGCAACCCGCTGCCCCTTTGGGCGACCGAGGTGGCTGCAGAGGATTAGGCTTGCACCGTTGTCGAGCAGGTGCTTGAGTGTCGGCAGAGCCCCCTGAATCCGGGTCTCGTCCGTGATCATGGCGCCGTCAAGCGGTACGTTAAAGTCGCATCGCACAAGGCACTTTTTGCCGCGGACATCGATGTCCCGAATCGTCTTTTTGCTGAGGCTCATCCTGTCCTGATTGTTGCATGGTGGCAACGCCGTGCCAGGGCCGGTGGCCGAATGTCATACTGACCTCATGCTCAGGGTCGAGCATCAAGGCTCCGTCACCCGAATTACTCTCAATCGGCCAGAGGTCAGAAATGCCTTCAACGATGAGCTGATTGAGGCGCTCACAAGTGCGTTTCAGGGCCTCCCCGCAGGCACTCGTGCCGTCGTGCTGTCCGGAGAAGGCAAGTCGTTCTCGGCAGGCGGCGACCTCTCCTGGATGAAGCGGGCTGCCACCTACACGGAAGAGGAGAACTACCAGGATGCGCTCAAGCTCTCCGGCCTATTCCAAGCGATTGTCGACTGCCCGGCGGTTGTGATCGCAAAAGTGCAGGGACACGCCTTCGGCGGAGGCTGTGGCCTTGTCGCTGCCAGCGATGTGGCAGTCGTTGTTGAAGGTACGAAGTTCGCTTTCAGCGAGGTCAAACTTGGGCTGATCCCTGCCACGATCTCCACTTTCGTCATGCCGAAAATCGGTGCTGGCCATGCAAGGGCTCTTTTTACAACTGGAATCGCCTTCGATGCGGAACGAGCACTGAGAATCGGCCTGGTACACGATGTCTGTGCAGAAAAT
>JALGYA010000337.1 GCA_029824475.1 Fimbriimonadia bacterium
CAGCAGGGGGAGCTCGCGCCCCTTCTCGCGGATGGAAGTCACCGTGATCTGTTGGCGCCTCAGCGTGGCGACCGCCGCGTTGCGGGAATCGGCCAGCAGGACTCCTTCCTGCGTCTGACCTCCGCGGCTCTTGCCTTTCCAGACGAAACTGGGCATATCAGCTAGCTCCTTGTGTTCTCGGCGGCCTCACCGGCCCCCATGGACGGATTGAGCGCTCCGGGTCCGCGAGCGATGATCTCCTGCAGCTCGTCGGGGTAGGAAGAGCGTGCCATCGCCGTTTGCATCGTGATCAGGCGCTTGAAGTAGAGGGAAGCCAGGCTCTGGTTGAAGGTCTGCATGCCGTGCTTGGACTGGCCAGTTTGCATCATGCCGTAGATCTGGTGAATTTTGTCTTCGCGGATGAGGTTGCGAATGGCGTTGGTGGGCACCAGAACCTCAAGCGCCAGAGCCCGTCCCGCGCCGCCCGCCTTGGGGAGCAAGGTTTGACAGAAGATGCCTTCAAGCACGAAGGACAACTGCACCCGGATCTGGCCCTGCTGATGGGCCGGGAAGATGTCGATGATCCGGTTGATTGTCTGGGCTGCCGAGTTGGTATGCAGAGTGGCGAAGGTCAGATGGCCGGTTTCGGCGATCCTTAGTGCAAGTTCGACGGTTTCGAGATCGCGCATCTCACCGATCAGGCAGACATCGGGATCCTGGCGCAGGACCGACTTGAGTGAGTTGGCGAAGCTGTGGGTGTCAGCGTGGAGTTCACGCTGGTTAATGAGGCAACTCTTGTGAGCGTGCAGATACTCGATCGGATCCTCGATCGTGACGATGTGCTCGTGGCGCTCGGCGTTGATCTTGTCGATCATCGCCGCCAGAGAGGTCGACTTGCCCGAGCCGGTCGGTCCGGTCACCAGAACCAGGCCGCGCGGCTTCTCGCAGATCTTCTCGGCCATCTTTGGCAGGCCCAGCTGTTTGAAAGAGCGAATCTCGAACGGGATCTGCCGAAAGGCAGCCGCCAGGGCGCCGCGCTGGTGGTAGACGTTGGCGCGGAAGCGGGCCAGACCCTTGATGCCGAAGGACAGATCGATCTCGAGATTCTCCTCGAGCCGTTGCTTCTGCTTGTCGGTCAGGATCGAGTAGACCAGTCGCTTGGTGTCGGTCGGCGTGAGCGAGTCTTCCTCGATCGCCCGCAGAACACCGTCAACGCGGATCTGAGGCTTTGCGTTGGTCGTAATGTGGAGATCCGAGGCTCCACGTTCGACCGTCACCTGCAAGAGCTCTTTGAGCGCTGCCCCCATCGTCCGACTCCCTCAAGAATAGTCGCAACTATCGATGTCTTAAGAGTTTACACCCTCGATAGCTTTCTTGTAGGAGTTTATACCAAAGCCCCTGGGGGACTGAAAGTGAGCGCTGTCACGGCCCTTCTGGCGGACTCGCGCCCCTGCTATCGTGCCGGGGATGAGCGAGGCGGCCACAATTCACGACGAAGAGGTGATCGGCAAGGTCTACGACGGCCGGCTGATGCGCCGCCTGCTGGCCTACGTCAAGCCGCACCGGACCCTGCTGGTGGCGGCTGTGGTGTTGGTGATCGTCTCGTCGCTGCTGCAACTGGTCGGTCCTCTCGCAACTGCGGTGGCACTCGATCTCTTCGTCGAGCAGGAGGCCGGCGCGGAGGCGGTCCGTTCGACGCCCAGCGTCTGGACGGCGGCCTGGCTGGAGAGTCGCGGCATCGATGATGAGACCGGCATTCTGCTGGTAGCGGCCGTCTTCATGGCTTCACTGATCCTGACCTTTGGCGTGCTCTATCTGCAGGGCTACCTGATGCAGTTGATGGGGCAGTACGTTCTCTTCGATCTGCGCTCGGAGGTCTTTGCGCGCCTGCAACGACTGCCGGTAGCCTATTTCGATCGCAATCCGATCGGCCGGCTGGTCACGCGGGTTACCAACGATGTTGACGCCCTCAATGAACTCTTCACTGCCGGTCTGGTGGCGATTTTCGGTGATGTGGCTCTGCTGCTCGGAATTGTCACAGTGCTCTTCTGGTTGAGCTGGAAGCTCGCGCTGGTG
>JALGYA010000338.1 GCA_029824475.1 Fimbriimonadia bacterium
GTCAACGGCGCTGAGGAACTCTACGACCTCAAGAACGATCCCAAGGAGTGGTACAATCTCGCGCCGAAGAAACGGGGCGTCTGCGCCATGATGAAGAAGCATCTGCCGAAGATCGACAATGGTCCCGTGGCCGGCAGCGGCGCCCGCATCCTCACCCTGTATGACAACACCCCGGTCTGGGAAGGTGAACCCATCGGACCCAAGGATCCGATTCCGCACGACAATTGATCACTCAGGCCCACCACCCCTCCATGAGATTCCTTTGTCACTCCATCGCCGCGGCTGCTCTGCTGCCCTCGGCCCTCTTCGCTGCCGAGCCCAACTTCAAGTCGGCACTCTTTGACGACCTGAAGCTGGTTTATGAGGACCAGTTCGACGGCAGCGAACTCAATCTCGACTTCTGGGAGGTGCGTCAAAGCAGCACTTGGAAGATCCAGGACGGTGTTCTCCACGGCAGCGAGTCGTCCAAGGAGTTTCAGCAAAAGAAAATCGACGCCGGAGACCGGGCTCACGCGGGCTTCAAGCCGGTGATCTGGCTCAAGGGCATCCCTGAGAACTTCGTCTGCACGATGCGCGTCCGCTACGACGCCGAGGACTACATCCCGCGCTTCCCCCTGCTCGACATCGGACATCACATCCACACCCTGACTTTCAGCGCCGACACCACCACCCTCACGATCAAGAAGGACGTCGAGAAGATCACCCTCGATCAACCCCTCTTCACGCTGAACGAGTGGCATGACGTGGTGATCGAACTCAAGAAGGGCACGCTGGTCTTCACCATCGACGGCGCCAGCCACACGTTCGAGAGTCCGAACATCGACATGTCCGGTCACGCCCAGATCGACTTCAAGGGCATCAACTTCGGCACCTGCCAGATCGACGATGTCCGCGTCTGGGAAGGCCGTTAGAGCAAGACGGAGCCCGTTTCATGGAGTTTGGACTGGCTCTGGAGGAACTTCTCCCAACAGCGGACGCCGCATCCCTGAATCTGTAGGCGGAGGAAAGAAGCCTCCCAAGCTCACCGGCCGGGCTCGCAGAGCTCAACCACAGCAGCTGACCATGGCCTTCCGGTGGCCCTGGGGATCCCGCAAGCGGAGTCAAAATCAGCGATCCCGCTGCGACCACTGCCTCGGGTCGACATCATAGTATTCCTTGAGCTCTTCGTAGAGCTCCGGCCGCTTGCGATGGAGTTGCACGGGCTTCTCGAAGAAGGTCTCGGTGGCGACCGCGAAGAACTCCGCAGCGTTGGTGGCCCCATACTCGTCCAGCACCGTCTTTTTGCCTTTCTGAACCCGCTGCACGAAGTCCGCGTAGTTCTCCCGAAACACCTCCGCCCATGAGCGATAGGCGGCGTTGCTGGCAAGTGCGGGCGCCCCGTCGGTCGGACCGTCCTCATGATCAAGCTGGTGAGCGAACTCATGGATCGTCACGTTGGCGGCGTCACGAACGTTTCGTGAGCCGTGCGCCACCGAGTCCCAGGCCAGCACCACAGTGCCGGTGTCCCACGACTCGCCGAGCCGATGGACCTCGGACTCCATCATGAAACCCCCGGGTTGAACCCGGGTCTGGACCGAGCTGAACGTGCTTGGGTAGAGATAGACCACCTTGAGTTTCGGGTACGGCTCGCCTTCCCGGTGCAGCACCAGAAGGCAGGCCTGGGCCGCCACCACAACGACCATCTCCTCGGTCAGTTCCAGCCCTCCGCAGCCCTCAAAACGCACCGAGGCGATGAAGCGAGCCACTTGACGGTGGAGGTCCTCTCGAAGTTCTTCAGGCAACTTCAGATACAAGGGAACCCGCTCTTCCAGGATGGGGCTCCAGGAATCCTGGAATATAGGTTCCGGCTTCGGCTTGACGCCAAAGAGTCTTCCAAGCGATTTCCAGATCATCGGAACGGTGCGACGCCCATCAGGCCTTCATCGCCTGGATCTGCTGGGTCGCGATGCCGATTGGGCGATCCAGCGGCACGCCCATACAGGTGAGCAAGGTCGTCAGCAGGTCACCTTGGTTGCTCTGGGTCTTCGTCAGGAAGCGACCTGTCTTCAGGCT
>JALGYA010000133.1 GCA_029824475.1 Fimbriimonadia bacterium
GTCGTCTGGCGGGTCGAGGACACCTATGACGCGTCGTTTGAGGTCGAGGAGTACTACCACTTCGTCGCTACTCAGAGCGAAGCAGCAATCAGGCGATCGGCGAGCCAATACCCGTACGATGGTGACGACGAGACGATCAGCCTGCGCAAGAACACGCAGGAAGTGAGTGAGCATCTTCAAGAAGAGCTTGGGGAGCGGCTAAGCCTGGCTGGCATCCACGTCATCGAGGCGAGGCTCTCACACCTGGCATACGCGCCCGAAATCGCCGGCGCTATGCTGCGAAGGCAGCAGGCTGGCGCGATCATCGAGGCGAGACAACTCATCGTTGATGGAGCTGTTGGCATGGTTGAAATGGCCCTGTCAAGAATGGAGAAGGAAGGCGTTATCACGCTGGATGAAGAGCGGAAGGCCGCGATGATCTCCAATCTGATGGTGGTTCTGTGCAGTGAATCTGCCGCCCAGCCGGTTCTGAACACGGGGCACATCTATGGCTAATGGCTGAGCGCAAGAAGATCCTTCTGCGCATTCCGCCTGAGCTTCATGCGGAAATCGCGCGCCTCGCGGAAGCAGACCTTCGGAGCATCAATGCTCAGATGGAGATTCTGCTCCGCGAAGCGGTGCGTAAGCGAAGAGGATCAAGTGATGAGCGGCAGGGCAGAGCAACGGACGATGAATAAGCACGGAAATCTCCCAGAACTGCAGAATATCATCCTCAAGACAGCTTCAGCCCAATATATTCAGAAAGTTCTGAAAGTTAAGAGCTGACAGCAGTTTGTGTAGAATGAGCCACCGCCTTTGGCCCAGGAAACTCACGATGGTTATCAGACATGCCTCTCTGCTGCTCTGCCTTGCTGCTGCCGTCCTTGCCTCCCACGCTGGAGCCGGGCAGGAGAGCGAATCGGTGACCGTTTTCACGCCGACCGAGGTTGGGGCAAAACCAAGATACGGCTACCGCATTCCTGCCATCGTATCCACACACAACGCCACCCTTCTTGCCTTTTGCGAGAGAAGGATTGGCTTTCATGATCACGCAGAGAATGACATTGTCATGAAGCGAAGCACCGATGGCGGCGTGACTTGGCAAGAAGTTCAGGTTCTCGCACAGGACGGAGGGAACTCTCTCAATGACCCGTGTGCGGTCGTCCTCGACACTGGTCGCATCCTGCTGCGGTACAAGCGCTACCCGCAAGGCGTGCACCAGCGAAAATCTTCACACACCGTCATGGCGGAGCCAGGCTACGGTGGTCCCAAGAACGTGAAGATCTACTTGACCCACTCGGATGACGACGGCAAGACCTGGAGCCCATCCAGGGAAGTCACCAAACAGATGAGACGGGAAACTTCCATCTCCGTCGGCAGTCCCGGTGGCGCGATCCAACTCACCCGCGGCCCGCACAAAGGCCGAATCGTCTTCCCCAATTACGAAGGCATACGAATCTCAGAGACTGAGCGCACCTTCATCAATTCGGCTTCCTTCAGCGATGACGGAGGCAAGACTTGGACGCTTGCCGCTCAGATCGATGATTCGCCGATGGGGGATGTGACCGGCAACGAAGCCCAGATTGTTGAACTTTCAGACGGCTCAATCCTGATGTCATCGCGGCTGTTCGGTCCAGCGATGGGCCGCAAGTTCACGCGAAGCACTGACGGAGGGATGACCTGGTCAGAGCCCCGAATCTACTCGGAAATGGAGACTCCGCAATGTATGTCGAGCATCATCCGATACACGACGGCCGGCGAAGAGATCCTCCTCCACTCAGTCCCGAACACAACCGACTCCCGAAGCAACGGAACGATGTTCGCCAGCCAAGACCAGGGCAAGACTTGGAAGAAGCTCCTCACGATTGAGGCCGAAGAATTCGCCTACAGCCACCTCGTGAACCTGCCTGGTGGAGACGTCGGCTGCTTCTATGAGACCGACCGCGGCGAGGACTTCAAAATCGTCTTCAAGCGCATCTCGAAAGCTACAATTTCGGCAGCACTGCGGCAGATTCAGTAGAATCGGCGCATGATATCCGCCCTGGCTCTCCTGACCGCGTCTGCCCCTGCTAAAGCACCCGCGAGAAAGCCTAATGTCATCGTTATCTACACCGATGACCAGGGCGCAGTCGATGCCGGCTGCTACGGCTCCAAAATCACGACCCCGAACATCGACCGGCTTGCCGACAATGGTGTTCGCTTCACCCGCATGTACGCACCTGCGCCTGTCTGCTCGCCTTCAAGGGCGGGCCTCCTCACCGGTAGGTACCCGCTGCGGGCGGGAATGATCAGCAACGTGGGACCGGGCAGCGAAGGTATGCCGGGCAGCCAGATCACCATGGCCGAGACATTCAAAGCTGCTGGCTACGCCACAGCCCACATCGGCAAGTGGCACCTGGGCTGGCACGACACATCCGATCCGCTGGGCCAGGGATTTGACCACTCGTTCGGGCACATGGGTGGTTGCATCGACAACTACTCTCATTTCTTTTACTGGAATGGCCCGAATCGGCACGATCTTGTTAGGAACCGTGAAGAGATTTTCATGGACGGCCAGCACTTCGGAGATCTGATGGTGACTGAAGCTGCTGGCTTCATCGCCGAGCACCGTGAAGAGCCGTTCTTTATGTACTACGCGATCAACGCTCCTCACTATCCGTACCAGGGCACAACCAAATGGTTGGATCACTACGCGGACACCGAGTACCCCCGCAACCTCTACGCAGCATTCACTTCATTTACCGATGAGAAGATCGGCGAGCTGATTGAAGAGCTGGAGCTGCAGGAGATCCGAGACAATACGATCATCATCTTTCAGTCGGATCACGGCCACTCGGTTGAAGTGCGAGCCCACAACGGCGGCGGAGACAACGGGCCATATCGAGGCCACAAGTTCACGCTGTTTGAAGGTGGAATCAGAGTCCCATCTGTCATCTCTTGGCCTGGTCACATCCCGGCTGGTGAAGTGCGAGATCAGACCGTTCACGGTTCAGACTGGCTTCCCACGGTGGCAAAGTTGGCCGATATTCCGCTTCTGGAAGAGGATATCGACGGGCAGGATATCTCTGAGGTGATCCTCAAGGATACAAAACAGCCGACGAGGACTCTCCACTGGCAGATGGGTGTAAAGGAGAACGCTCATTGGGCAGTGATGCGAGGGCCCTGGAAGCTGATCGCGAACAGCGGGCAGCCTGCGGATGGGCCGGCACTGACGGCTGAACAAAAGAAGCTGTTCCTCGTCAATGTTGTTGAGAATCCTGGAGAGGATCGCAGTGCAGACAACCCTCAAATGAAGGCGACTCTGCTCATGCTCCACAACGAGTGGGCGGCAAGCCTGCCTGAGTGATCTCATAGGTAGATTTGAACCCATGAAAACCGTTCTAATTCGTCGAGATATGATCCGGCTTGGATTATTGACGTGCATTGCAATTGTCGCTGTCGCGGCTGCAGCATACACACAGGACAAGAGCATCGCTGAAGCCAAGCCTGAGCGACTCGCCGCCCGAGTGGTCCTGTTTATCCCGGAAGATGCTGAGCCGCCGGAGGATTACGTGCTGCGAATCCAATCGCTCGCCCTGAAAGCTGAGGATTTCCTGGCTTCTGGCATGAAGAAGTGGAATCTAGGTGGAGAGCGCCGGGAGATATTCGCCCGGAGCAAAGAAGGCAAGATCCTGGTGACTCTGACGAAGGGAACGGTGGATTCCTCAGGTGGACGCGCAGCACTGCCGTCCGTGCGCCGCACGGCAATTGACGCAGCGTCTACCAAGCTTCAATTGAACGAAGACACTGAGTCTGTCTGGTGGATATTCTACGACTATCCAGGCGTCCAGGGCTTTCAGGGCGCGGGCAGCACATCCGGCGGTGTTGCGATCAACAAGTATCCGGCGGGTAAGGGAAAGATCAACCCTTCGCTCGAACTTTCGGCACCCGAGTTTGCGGATGCGTCGATTAAGGGCGCAATACACGAACTCGGACATGCACTGGGTCTTCCTCACATTGGCCCCAGGCCTGACAGGAATTTAGGAAACTCGCTGATGGGACCGGTCACTAGGGCCTATGCGAGGACGACGAACTCAGATGACCCGCGCGTATATCTCAGCGAGGCAAGCGCAGCCCTGCTTAACAGACACCCGATATTCCAAAAAAACCCCCAGCCTAGCCCTGAGATGCCCGATGAGGTCGAGATTAGTGATCTGAAAGTTGAGGAAAGCGAGGACGGCAGCTCGATCGTAGACGACGGACGGCCGAATGCCACCCTGCCAGCGGACACAGCGATCGTGTTTGACGTAAAACGTCCGCCCCTTGGCAAGGATTATTGGTCGCGGGGATACACCAGCGCGATTAAGAAAGATGGCACGTTCAGGATAGTCGTCCAATCCCCCTTTGGGGCAGGAAATCTGAGCCTCACTTTCTGCTTTGAAAACGGGTGCAATACCGCTGACGGCAAGCGGGCTGTGTTGCGCGGCTCAGTTATCGAGATTCCCTACAGCGGCGAGGCCGGCGACCGTGTCTTCACGATTCCAAAGCAGCCTTGACTCCTGAACATTAGAAGCTGTCTCTCGTCATTCTCGTTGAGAGTCCGTCGAGGGTCAGAGCGCAGACACTCCTCAAATGGAGGCGACTCTGCTGGTGCTCCACAGAGAGTGGACCACTTGCCTGCGGAAGTGATCTGCAGGAGCAAGTTAAGATGAAACACAGGATAAAGAATCTGAAGGTGCTGAGAATGACATGGCTGGCAGGAGCGGCTGTTCTTGCTGCGACGGCCGCACCATTCGCACCGGTAGACGAAGATACCGCCCCGGAGCCGACCGTCCAGCAGCGTGAGCGAAGCAGGGCACAGAATGCCGAAGGTGTCCGCAAGCGTGTCGCCATCGCTAGGGCCGAGATTGTCAAGCAGATGGAAGCCAGCAAGATCACACGAGAGCAAGGCCAGAAAAAGCTGGAAGCTCTCAGGAAGAGGCTTCAGCAGGGCCGCGATGCGGCGAAGACCGACCGAGCACCTGCACGACAGACAGATCGGGCTCCGCAGAGGAAGACAGATCGCGTGACCGATCGTGCACCTCGGCGTAAAACTGATCGCGTGACCGATCGTGCTCCTCAGCGGAAAACTGATGGTCCTGCTGGTCGAACACAGTACAGCCGCGAGGCTATTGCCAAGATCGGCGCAGGCATTCGCAAAGATGTCGCTGCAGGCAAGCTCACACCAGAGCAGGGCCGCAGGAAGATGGAGTCGATCATGAAGCAGCTTGGCCAGCGAGGTCTCGCTGATCGAGCTGCTCGGCCAGCCGGACGTGGCGCGTTTACTCGTGGCCAGCAGGGCCCTCGAGCGGGACGAAGCCCGTTCGGTCGAGGCCGCATGGCTCCTCCGGCTGGCCGCAGCCAATTTGGTCGTGGCCAGCAAGGGCCTCCCGCCGGATTCGGTCGAGGACGGATGGCTCCGCCGGCAGGTCGCGCACCGTTTGGTCGCGGCAGGATGGCACCGCCAGCTGGTCATAGCCCCATGGGTCGCGGACAGCAAGCAGCCCCGGCAGGTCGGGAGCGGATCATGAAGGCTGGCGCAGAGATTCGCAAGGCGATCGAAGCCGGCAAGATCACACCGGAACAGGGTCGGGCCCGCATGCAGGAGCTGATGAAGCGAATGGGCGGACACGAGGGAATGCGTCGAGGCGCCCCCCAATCTGATCGAGCACCAATGCGCAGAGGCGGCCAGACCGACCGTGCGCCGATGCGACGAGGTCGTACGGCCCTTCCTGCCGACCGCGCTCGAGGAGCGAATGACCGAGTCTCCCAGATGATCCGAGGCGTCCGTGAACGAGTCGCTTCAGGCCACATGACGGAAGAAGAGGCCAAGAAGATCATGGAGCGAATCCGAAAGAGAATGAGCGGCAAGGCAGCTCCAAAGAAGTCAGATGAATCTGACTCACGCGGCGGCTGGCCGATCCCCTTATAAGCCTAGGCGATCACTAAGGCGGCCTGCCCATTTGGGCAGGCCGCTTTTTCTTTCTTTCAATGCCGACTAGTCTCGCAGTAGAATGAGCCGCAAGGCCTGAAATGATCTCTGTCCTCGCTGCCGCCTCCTTCATTGCCACTCAGAGTCAAGAACCGCCGCTTGGGCCGATGCACCCCCTATTGAAGGATACGGTTTTGGCCGGACCCTACAAGCCGAACTGGGATTCGATCGGCAAACATCCCCTCCCCGAGTGGTTCCAGAACGACAAGATCGGTCTCAGCGCACACTGGGGCCCATACGCGGTTCCTGGCTGGACAGCGCACAAAGATTCACCGTACGGCGTCGCCTATGCCGAGTGGTATCGGCAGTGGATGGACAGCAATCCGGTCGTCAAGCAGTACCACGAGGATACATACGGAGGAGTCCACTACGACACTTTCATCAACGGCGCCAAGAACCTAACGACGTCTGAGGTCGATGGCTTCTTTACGGAGGATTTCGATGCCGACAAGCTGATGAAGTTTTTCGCTGACTCCGGCGTCAAGTACTTCTTCATCACGGCCAAGCACCATGACGGCTTCTGTCTGTGGGACTCCAAATACACGGATCGCAACGCGGCAAAGATGGGGCCGAAGCGTGACCTCCTGCGCGAACTGACCGACGCGGCACGCGCAAACGGCTTGAAGATCGGATTCTACTACTCCTACTACGAATGGCATAACCCGAGCTACACCGCACAGCAGCCAGGGCATCGATACGACGGCTACCGGAAGCCGGCGGATGTCGATGGCGATGGCGTGGACGGCGAATACGTTGACGACTTCATGATCCCGCAGATCAAGGAGCTGATCGACAACTACCAGCCTGACTACCTCTGCTTCGATGGCGAATGGGACCACGGCTACGTCTACTGGCGATCCCGGCAGATCACCGCCTACTACTTCAACCAGGCCGCCAAGCGCGGCCAGCAGGTGCTGATCAACGACCGATTTGGCGGCGGCAAAGAGGGCACGCCCAACACGCGTGGCGTATACGGCGACTTCTATCACGTCGAGTACGTTGCGAATATCGATCGTACCAAGCCGTGGGCGATGTGGCGAGGCTTCGGAAACAGCTACGGCTACAACCGCAACGAAGCAGCCAGCAACATTTTGAGCATCAAAGACACGCTGAAAATGATGGTCGATGTTGTCGCGGACGGGGGCAACGTCGAGTTCAACCTCGGGCCGAAGGCTGACGGAACATTGGCCGACTTTGAGGTCGAGAGGATTGCCGCGATGGGCCAGTGGCTTGCTGTTAACGGCCAGTCGATTTATGGGGCAGCCCGCAGCCCTGTGAAGGGTCAGGAAGGGGTCCAGTTCACACATCGGGCGGACCTCAGCCGGCTTTACGTCCATGTTTATGACTGGCCTACAAGCGGGAGATTGGTCCTGGATGGCCTTGGTGTGAAAGCTCGCTCAGCGATTCTGCTGGCAACGAACCAAACGGTTAATACTGAACAGTCGGCCGGCGGTTCGCTGGTGCTGAACCTGCCAGGCACCGCACCTGATCCAAACGTCAGCGTGATAGCTGTCGACTACGAGGGTTCGTTCGGCGGGTAGTGAGGAGAGATGTCTGGAGCGGGCGACCGGAATCGAACCGGCGACATCCAGCTTGGGAAGCTGACGTTCTACCGCTGAACTACGCCCGCTCAGGCGGCTTCATCTTACTCCCTGACGTGCCAATACTTGGCGTGCATGGTCTGCAAAGATGACCTCAGCAGATACTGGAAGCGACCCTGCTGTCCACGGTGAGCTCCTTTAGACCCCCTCAGCGCTTAGCATGGAAGGAAGGATGCGCCCGAGAGTCAGAGCACAGGCATTTTCTGTAGGAGAACGGCTTGGCCAACGATTCTTGCTACTACGGAACGCCCTCCAATTGACTTTCGTGAGGTATGAGGTGTACACTAAGTGGGAAACCATAGTTCACTCAGAACAAGGACACCGAATCAATGAAGATCGATCTTCACACACATACTAAGAAGTGTAAATCAGGAGATGCATCGACCAGGGAGATATCTCCCTCAAAGTTCTGCGACATCCTTGATTCAACAGAAGTAGGGATTATTGCCATCACGAATCACAACGTCTTTGACCTCAAGCAGTTCGAGGAAATTGAGAAAGGACTGAGCGAAAATGTGCAGGCATGGCCGGGAATCGAGTTGGATGTTGATGACAACGGCTCCCGGGGGCACCTGCTTGTCATCGTTGCTCCATCAAAGGCCACAGACTTTTCCACAGCTGTTGAGAATCTTTGCAGAGGATTCACGCCGGATGACTT
>JALGYA010000339.1 GCA_029824475.1 Fimbriimonadia bacterium
CTTCCTGGAGAATCTGCAGCCAGGAGGTCTGGTGAACGGTGCCTACGGTCCGGCTTTCTACGGTGATGTGAGCAACATCGCCAGTAGTGGCCCCCGTGAGTGGCTCTTCATCATGGATCTCGACTACACCGATCCGGCACAGGGCGAGAACAGTGATATCATGCTGAACAACGGCCTGATTCCGGACGCGGCCAATGGCGAAGACAATCTGCCTTTCATGTGGATCATCTTCGCTGAACGTCGTCAGGAGGCTCGATTCCCGCAGGATGGTGATTCCTTCCTGCTGATCGCCAATCATGTCAACACCGCGGACGATGTCTTCAGTTTCACCGTTCCTGGTGCTAATGTGTCAGACGAAGCTGCCGCCGATGACCTGAAGAAGATCACAGCCTTCCCGAACCCGTACTACGGGGTCAACGAGGCGGAGACGAGCCGTTACAGCAAGTTCGTCACCTTCTCCCATCTGCCGCCGAGGGCGGTCGTGCGGCTCTTCGATCTGTCGGGGGCATTGGTACGGATCCTCGAGAAGGATGACGCCGATCAGTTTCTGCGTTGGGATCTGACCAACGATAACGGACTGCCTGTGGCCAGCGGCATGTATGTCGCGCACATCAAGATGGAGCAGGGAACCAGAATCGTGAAGTTGGCCGTCATCGCCGAACAGCAGTTCCTTGAGAACTTCTAGGTCGCCAGCACAAGCGTTAGGAGAGCAAAAAACAATGCAAATTACTCGCAAAGTCGCGACGTTGGTGCTGGCACTCGCTCTGGTCTGCATGGGGACAGTTGATGTCCACGCAGCAGGTCAGAATCGAGCCGGCACTGCGGCCGCCATGGAATTGCTGATTCCTGTCGGCGCGCGTGATATGGCACTGGGCGGCGCCTCTGTGGCGACGACCAGTGGTCTGGCAGCACTGCACTGGAACCCGGCCGGCTTGAGCCGCGGCGGCAACGATGCAGAGTTTATGGTGTCCACCATGTCCTACCTGGCGGATATCCGCGTCAATTACATCGCCGCCAGCGCGGACTTCGGAGTCGGCACATTTGCCGCCGACATCAAGGCGCTGTCGCTTGGTGACATTCCGGTTACGACCGAGGACCAGCCAGATGGAACGGGGGCAGAATTCTCGCCCACCTTCTTCACCTTGGGCGTGCATTATTCCAAAGATCTGACGGATCGTATTTCCGTCGGTGGAACCACGCACTATATCGTGAACCGCATCGAGCGCGTTGACGCCACGGCGCTGTCCTTCAGCGCCGGTCTGCAGTATGCCAATCTGGGCGGCATCGACGGTCTCGACCTCGGCGTTGCTTTGAAGCATGTCGGCCAACGTGTTGAGTTTGACGGGTCCGGGTTGCTGAATCGCGGCGACCTGAATGACCTCCGGCGCGAGCCCTCTGACTACAAGGTGCAGTCGTCGTCAGCGGACTTGCCGTCCTTGTTCGAGATCGGTCTTGGCTATTCTCTCAATCCGGCCGGTCTTGGCGAGGTCAACATCAATTCCGTTTTCCGTCATAACAACTACGCCTATGATCAGGTTCGCACAGGCGTTGAGTACGTTGTGAATGATTTCTTCGCCATCCGGGGTGGATTCGATTACGCCACCAGCTCGGATGACGACTACCTGTCTGGCACGAGCTTCGGTTTCGGCATCAACGGCGACGTAGCTGGCCTGGAGAATGTGCGGATTGACTACGCATATTCGAATGTCGACTTCTTCGACGCTCTGAACACCTTCACCTTCCAGGTCGGCTTCTGACCGTGCGTCGGTGGATTGTTCTGGGGGCCGCTCTCCTTATCGGGGGCGGCCCCCTTTCTTTTTCAGCCTGCTCCAGTCCCTCACTAAGGGCAGGTAAGCTCTATCTGAAGCAGCGACAATACGATCTGGCGATGCAGCAACTGGAACTGGCCGTCGAACAGGATTCGACGGACGCGGGTGCCTACTACCATCTGGGTCGAGCTTACGGCCAGGCCGGCTACCACGCGGACATGGTCGTCGCCTTCGACCGCTCGCTGTCACTGAGTGACAAGTACGCAGAGCGTAT
>JALGYA010000340.1 GCA_029824475.1 Fimbriimonadia bacterium
CGCGAAGAGCGCATGCGTATTCTTCCTGGACCCTGACGATCTCCTTGCACCAACCGCGCTCGAAAAGCTCGTCTGGCTGCTACTGCTCTCCCCTGAAGTTGGCTTCGTCTACTCGGGCGTGGTCCACTTCGGGGACAAGAGCGGGAACTGCATCGAGGAGTTCGATGTCGAGCGTCTCAAGCACGAGAACTTCCTGACCTCAGCCGCACTTGTCCGAAGGGACGTCTACCTCCGTTCGGGTGGCATGGAAGAAGGCATCCATCTGTTCTTCGAGGACTACGATTTCTGGCTTCGGCTGGCAGCGCTGGGCATTCACGGCAAGCTTCTGCCCGAGGCCTTGTTCTTCTATCGCCGCCATTCCTCGGGTCGATCCGAATGGGTCCGGCAACAAGTATCGGACGGCGACGTTCAAAAGCTCCTACGCGAACGCAATCCCGTGCTCTGGGGCGACGCCAAGAGCCATCCGGAGCATTACCGTCCTATTGGAGGAGCGGCGCCAGATGACTGGACTCACCTGCTAGGCGAGCTCCAAGAGCGCTACCGCCGGGACTTGAGCCTTCCGCATGAGTCCTACCAGCGGCCAAATGTCCCCAATCCTTTCATGGCGCGACATTGGGCTGGCAGCGCCACACGAATCCTCTATTTCATCCCACACATGACCGTGGGTGGTGCCGAGCGCGTGGATCTCGACATCTTGGAGGGTCTGCCCAAGACTAGATTCCACGTCACTCTAGTCGTCGAAAAAGGAGCCGCAGATGAGTGGCAGAGTCGTTTCGAACAGGTAGCAGACGAGATCTTCATTCTGCCTCACCTCAGCAAGGACAAGGCGCAGTGGCAGCCGTTCCTGGAGTACATGTTGATGTCACGGAACATCGACGTGGTCTTCAATCGCAACAGCGCCATCGGATATGAAATGATCCGCAAGTGGCATGGCCAGTATCATGAAATCAGATTCGTCGACCTGCTGCACTTGCATGCATTTGGCGAGGATTGGGTCAGGGCATCCACTGAGTTCGACTCGTTTCTGCACAGAAGATTCCTGATCACAAACGATCTTCGCGACTACATAGAGAGGGAGTATCGCCTCTCACATGACCGGTTTCGGATCATTCACTGTGGTGACGACACGGAGCGCTGGAATCCAAACCTCCTTCCGAAGGGCAAGCTCCGCTCTCTGCGCGGAATTCCTGGCGATGCGCCCATCGTTGCTTTCGTCGGCAGAATGGATGAGCAAAAAGATCCCCTGACCTGGCTCAAAGCTGCAAGCATCCTGGCTGAGTCCCATCAGGAGGCTCACTTCGTCATGATTGGCGACGGCCCCCTCTCAAAACAAGTCCATGGAAGTTCAGGGGCGCGTCAGCACGCTGATCGATTGCACCTACTCGGCCACCGAGACGACGTGGATGAACTGTTCCCCGACGTCAACGTGCTCCTGTTGACCTCGAAATTCGAAGGCCTTCCCTTGGTAGTATTTGAAGCGATGAGCCTCGGAGTGCCCGTGGTTGCATCCGACGCGGGAGGAACCAGAGAATGTGTGACCGAGGATGTGGGAGTCATCGTACCGCTCGAGAGCACGGCAAGAGAATATGCCGAGGGTGTAGCCAAGCTCCTTGATGACTCCACTGGCAACGACACGAGGCGCTCAGCCTGTGTTGAGAGAGTTCGTTTGCACTTTGATCGTAAGCGCATGTGTGAAAGATACCGTGATGAACTCGAACTCTTGAAGAAGCAGGTTGATCAGGGCCGCCGCCTCCGCGAGTATCAATTGCGCTTGATGCAGCAACAGATCTTATGAGCCTACTCGGGAACAAAGATGGCCATCCGAAATCATGGATCTACGACATCGGAATGCATCATGGAGAGGACACCGACTTTTACCTTCAAAAGGGATTTGGAGTTGTCGCTGTTGAAGCCAACCCGGTCCTGGTAGCAGGTGCCGAAGAACAGTTCGCGTCGGCGATTCGGAATGGGCGTCTCAAGATCGTGAATGCGGCGATCGCTGCAGAGAGCGGGCCAGTGACATTCTATGTCAACAAGGAC
>JALGYA010000134.1 GCA_029824475.1 Fimbriimonadia bacterium
GGGTCGAAATCGTGGAGGATGGGAGTGTGATGACCGCCTTCGCTGAGCCAGTGCATTCCGCCGAAAAATACGTTGTCGGCGTGCTCAAAGCTGCGGGCGAACGAGGCTTTGTCCTGGTGCCACTTGCCGGTGCTGAAGGTGGTGTAGCCGTTGGCGCGGAAGGTCTCGGGGAGGGTCGGTGTTTCGGGTGGAAGGATGCTGCCGTCGCGGCCCCTGTCATTCTCGTCAATGATGTCTAGGTGGAACAACGAGCGGCCTGTGAGGAGCATCGCTCGGGTAGGGACGCAGACGGCTCCGGTCATGGATCCCATGAGATAGCAGTTGGTGAAGGCGGTGCCTTCGGCGACGAGGCGGTCCATGTTGGGGGTGATGGTCTTCTCGCGGCCGTAGGCTGCGACGGCGGAGGCACGCAGGTCGTCGTTGAAAAGGATCAGGACATTGGGCTTTCTGCTCAAAAGTGGCGTGCAGCATACCTTGCAGGGTTGCCTTTTCTGGCTGGCATCTCCTGGAGGATATGTCGGACTTGGGAGAGCACCGCCGCCCGCTTCACTGCTTCATACCACCACACATTTCGGATTCGATATCCCGTAAGGGTGATGATCAGTCGAAGAAGTGGATCGCTGACCTGGAATCTGAGGCGGAGTCTTATCGATCAGCTCGGTGTGAAGTTATTGTGGCGGATGATGTGCCTGGGCACGATGTTTACAGCGCCGACTGTGGCTCAGAGCTTCCCGGTCGGCTGATGTGGAGTGAAGGCGACCCGCCGGCGGCCGATCCTCTGGTGCGGAAGGCGGCTGAGAGCACTGCACAGACGCTGGCGCTGTTCTCGCGCTATGGGCGGGATTCACTTGATGGAAAAGGCGGCAAAGTCATTTCAACGGTGCATTACAAGCTCGACTGCTGCAATGCGTTTTGGAATGGCAGGCAGATGGTGTTTGGCGATGGGGATGGGCGGATATTCAAGGCGTTTTCGAGGTCTCGGTCGGTTGCCGGGCATGAGATGACTCATGGGGTGATCCAGCACTCTTGCCAGCTGCATTATCGCGGGGAATCGGGGGCTCTGAATGAGAGTTTATCGGATGTTTTTGGTGCCCTGGTGGTTCAGCGGGGGATGTCTGAGGATGCGGCTGATGCGACTTGGGTCGTCGGGGAGGACCTGTTTCAGCCTGCTGTGTCTGGCTCAGGGATCAGATCTTTGAAAGCTCCCGGGACGGCTTATGATGACCCTGTGCTGGGCGTTGATCCGCAGCCGTTTCACATGGACGACTTTGTGGTGACCCGCAGCGATTATGGCGGGGTGCATATCAACTCTGGGATTCCGAACCATGCGTTCTATCTGATGGCGATGATGATCGGAGGGCGGGCGTGGGAGAAGGCGGGGGCGCTTTGGTACTCAACGATGGTGTCGCTGGATGATCCGAAGGCTTCGTTCGCAGACTTCGCGGCTGCTAGTTGGGTGACTGTTCGGGGGATGTTCGGGCAGGGGTCGATGGAAGAACTGTATGTGAAGCGGGCCTGGAAGTTGGTGGGGATCGATCTCTAGATCCACTCAGCAGGGTTTGTGAGTTCGCCTCCTGCGTCGCCTGTGTTGACAGTGTCGGAAGATTCCACCAGCAGAACGGTCACTTCGTTCTCAGCAACCGGCTTGTGCGGGACACCGGCTGGAATCACGATGAGATCTCCTTTCTTGACTAGGGTGACGCCCTCCTCAAAGTGCATTTCAAACTCTCCATCCAGAACGTAGAATAGCTCGTCGCCATCGTGCGAGTGCCAGATGAACTCGCCCTGAAATTTGGAGAGTTTGACGTGCTGGCCGTTCACCTCGGAGACGATCTTTGGGGACCACTGATCGGTGATGAGGCTGCATTTTGCGGGCACGTTGATCGGCTTCATTTGGCACCTGTGTTGAAGACGGCGAACTTGGAAATGATCGGATTAGCGGCAGATTTGCTGACGATCAGCCTGATCTGGGAGACCTCAACGGCGGGGAAGCGGTCGATTTTCTTGTAGCCGATGGCTGTGCCCTTGGAGAGGACTTTCCATTCGCCATCCACGAGGCCTTCGACCGTGTATTCGCGGATTCGCTCTCCTTTGCGGATGTCCTCCTGGATCATGGCTGCATCGATTGTCACTGGCGATGACGGGCCCATGTTGAGCTCTGTGCCGGTTCCTGCAGTGTCGATCACCGGGTACTTGTAGCGGCGCTTGATCTCGGCGCCGAACTCGGCGGATCGTTTGGCATCGGGCTCTGGGATGAGGCCGGAGGGGTCAGGAGTGTTGTTGAGCAGCAGCGTGGAGCTGCGGCCGACTGAGAGCTCGTACATCTCCATCAGGTCATCGACTGACTTGAGAGTTTCAAGGTTGTCGGTGCGCCAGAACCAGGTGTTTCGGATGCGGGCGTCGCACTCATTCGGGAGCCAGCGGTCACCGTTAGGGTCGCCATCGGCTGCAGTGAAGTTGCCCCACTTTTTGGCTCCAAATTTGACTGTGTTCCAGGCGGGATCGGGGGCGAAACCGTGCTCGTTGCCGACCCATCGGATGGAGGCTTCGGGGCCCTGAAATACGACAGCGTTGGGCGCGTGTTTGTCAAGGATGTCCTTGACGCCGAAGACCAGGCTGCCGTCGAACCAGACCTCTTCGATGTCTCCGTACTTTGTGAGGAGTTCAGTGAGCTGGATGCGGAACTTGGCTTCGTAATCGGCTTGGGCTTCGGGCGTTTTGGCTTTGCCGCCGGTTACGATTTTGAAGTAGTCATCGCGGGGCGATAGGTAGACGCCCAGGGCGATTCCTGCCTTTTTGCAGCTCTTGGCCAGGTCGGCCATGACGTCGCCTTGCCCGCCTTTCCAGGGGGTATTTTTGACGCTGTAGTCGGTGGTCTCTGTCTGCCACCAGCAGAATCCGCCGACGTGCTTGGCGACGAATACGATGTACTTCGCACCCATCGACTTGGCGACGGCAACCCACTGATCTGTGTCGAGCTTTTTGGGGTTTAGATCCTTGGGCTTGATCGATAGGTCGTCGCCTTCTTTGTCCTGCCAGGTGTTCGGCGCGAAATGGATGAACATGCCGACCTCCCACTTGTGGAATTTGAGCTGCTGTGGGGAGGGCGTCGCGAGATCTTGTTGTGGTGTTGACATGATCGCTGCGCAGAGTGCGGCGGTGAGAAGCACGGGTTTATGATACCGGCGGCCCGGCCGCACCGGTAATATCGGGTGGATGGATCCGATCCAGAGCAGAGTGAACGTCAACGACGATGAGCACCGTGCCAACCGGGCCGCGATGGACGCGGTGTTGGCTTCGCACCGTGAGCAGTTGGCTGCAATTAAAGAAGGGGGCGGCGAGAGGTCAGTCGCGAAGCACAAGGAGCGGGGCAAGCTGCTTGCTCGTGAGCGGATCGACGAGCTGATCGATTCGGGATCTGCGTTCTTGGAGCTCTCTACGTTTGCTGCTTTTGGCCTTTATGACGGTGCAGCACCGGGGGCTGGGCTTGTCACCGGAATTGGGCGTGTACACGGCCGCGAGTGCATGATCGTGGCGAACGACGCGACAGTGAAGGGCGGCACGTACTTCCCGATGACCGTGAAGAAGCACCTGCGGGCGCAGGAGATTGCGCTGGAGAATCGGCTGCCATGTGTGTACTTGGTGGACTCCGGCGGGGCGTTTTTGCCGATGCAGGATGAGGTGTTTCCGGATCGGGATCACTTCGGGCGAATTTTTTATAACCAGGCTCAGTTGAGCGCCGCGAAGATCCCTCAGATTGCGGCTGTGATGGGCTCTTGCACGGCTGGCGGGGCTTATGTTCCGGCTATGTCGGATGAGGCCGTGATCGTGAAGGGGACGGGGACGATTTTCCTTGGTGGGCCGCCTTTGGTGAAAGCGGCGACGGGTGAGGATGTGAGCGCTGAGGACCTCGGTGGGGCGGACGTTCATACTCGGCTCTCGGGTGTGGCTGACCACATGGCTGAGAACGATTCGCATGCGCTGCAGATCGTGCGAAATATTGTGGAGTGTCTGGGCTCCCCCTCCTCCATTCTTGCGGAGCGAAATGGAGGAGGGGGCCGGGGGGTGGAGGCGCCTGAAGACCCCCTGTATGACCTCGAAGATTTGTACTCGCTGGTGCCGGTGAACACGAAGCATCCGATGCAGATGCGTGAGGTGTTGGCGCGGGTGCTGGATGGGTCGCGGCTGCATGAGTTCAAGGCGCGGTATGGGACGACTCTGATCTGCGGGTTTGGGCGGATTCACGGGCACCGGGTGGGTGTGATCGCGAACGACGGGATACTGTTTAGCGAGTCGGCGCTGAAGGGTGCGCACTTTATCGAGCTCTGCTGTCAGCGGAAGATTCCGTTGGTCTTTTTGCAGGACATCACCGGGTTTATGATCGGCAGGAAGTACGAGACTGAGGGGATCGCGAAGGACGGGGCGAAGCTGGTGACGGCTGTCTCGACGGCGAATGTGCCGAAGTTCACGGTGATCGTCGGCGGCTCTTATGGGGCAGGGAATTACGGGATGTGCGGCCGGGCTTATCAGCCGCGTTTCCTGTGGATGTGGCCGAATGCGCGGATCTCAGTGATGGGCGGTGAGCAGGCGGCGAATGTGCTGCTGACTGTGAAGAAGGATCAGCTGGCTGCTCGTGGCTCTGACGCGATGAGTGCGGAGGAGGAGGCTGAGTTTATGCGGCCGATTCTGGATAAGTACGGGGTGGAGTCGCACGCGACTTACTCGTCGGCGCGGATTTGGGACGACGGGATCATCGATCCCGTCGATACTCGGCGGGTGCTGGGTCTCTCGATCGAAGCGGCGCAAAATGCGCCGGTCGGTGAGGCTGGGTACTCGACATTTAGGATGTGATTTGTATGAGCACTTCTGCAGGCAACACTCTGCGATCAGTCATCTTAAAAGAGCCTCGTAGCGAGTGGATCTGGGTCTTCGTTCAGATCGCTCTGGCAACCGCCGCGCTGCTTGTCTTTGTATTCTCAAGGATAGACACGGCGACCGTGGAATTCTGGGCGCTAGCCTTGACTTGGGGCGTCGCGATCATTGTTTGGAGTGTGGTGCTGTCTAGGAACGCGGCTGACCAGAAAGTTCTCTCAAAGGTTCTCCTAGACCTCGAGGCCGCCGTGATCGAGTTTGAGGCAGCGGCTGATGAGTACGCCTCGATAGTGGGCTCTGCGGCATACGACAAGTGTCAGTCGAATCTAGGCGGCGGAGAAAGAGAGCTCGCCAAGGCGCTTTCGGCTTGTATGGACAGTGACTTCACATTAGCGGACAGGATGCTTGCCGACCTTGATCGTCACCTGGAGGAGAAGAATATCAGGGCAGCTGCAGCGCAATGCAGCATGACTGAAGCTCTCCTCAGCGAGCGATCTTGCACTCTGGCAGAGGTGAGCTCACGGTTGAAGGCTGCGATATCAAGCAGCAGCTGAACTCCGCAGCATTCGACGAGGAAGGGGATGGAGGTTCCTATGGCCAGCCAATGGTGCACGTAAGAACCTCCCCACCCTAACCCTCCCCTCCTTTTCGCTTCGCAAGAAAGGAGGGGAGGGAACCAGACTCCCGAATAACTGGAGTGGACTAAGAGCCGTCGCCTTTTAGCTCGTCTGACATCTGCTGGAGCTGCTCCATGTTCATGAGCGGCTTGGCGGCCGCCTCAAGATCAGCAGGCCGATTGTGCGTGGCTCCTGGCAGGGCGTAGAAGAAGACCGTCGACGAGTAGCCGAGCAGGTTCCACGCATTGCGCATGTCCGTGCCCATCGAGGCTTCGATGTCGAAGCGCAGCCGTGAGGTGAACGGGATCGCGTCCAGACCGCGAGTCCGGGTGCAGATGTTGTAGCCCTGGGTGGCTTCGTCGACCCCGCCGACTTTGTTCGACAAGAAGGGAAGAGAGAAGTCGTCCTCCAGAGTCGGGACTACGCCGCCGGCCCAGCCGTAGTAGTCCTCTGTACCGGTGCCGAAGTGGGTGGGGAAGCCGGACTCCCAGGCGTCGTCGACGTAGATCTTCTCGTCGCCCTCGCCCCACCAGGAGTTCTCGCGGATATTGAGGACGGTCCAGGTGTCGGCGACGTAGACTCCGGTGCCTTCGATGTCGATGAAGTTCCAGTCGAGGAACGGGGTGCCAGGGACTATGTCGTCGGGGCGCCAGCGGGCGTAGAAGTGCATCGATGTGGCGTCCCAATTCCAGGTGCGGGTGTGAGCTCCCCACGAGACTTCGATCTCCTTGTCGGATGTGTTGGTGATTTTGAGCTCCGCGCGCTGGCGGTAAGGCATCACCCACTGGGATGACATCAAGCCTTTGTTGTTGACCTGGCGTCGCCAGGTGGCTGTTTCGCGCATTTCGTCTGCAACGGTGAAGAAGTCCCCCACCGGGCACCAGATGGTCTCGCGGCCGTCAAAGGAGCCTGAGAGGACGGTGGAGCGGAGGATAGAGGGGTCTTCTTCGGCGCCGGTGAGGCTGATTGCGAGGCGGTCGATGTACCGGCTTCCTGCGGGGAGGGTGAGACGCGTGGAGCCGCCTGCGGAGATCTTGACGGTCTTTCTGTGCGGCTCTGAGATGGTCGGCGTCAGTCTGCGCTGCGCGACGCTGAGCATCCGCTGATTCCGGGCCATCGTGTCCTGATTGAAGGTCTCAACTTTGGTGCCCTGCGGGTAGCCGCGGTAGTTGATGATGTTGTAGAACGGCTTCTGGACCATCGTCACCTTGGCGCTGAGGCCGAAGGGGATGGGGAGGTAAAGGTCGCCTGCGCGGGCGGTGAAGTCGGCCCAGGGTGCGGGGATTGTGCCATCGCCTTTGACCAGGTTGATGAGCGGCTCATCGATGACTGGTTCGGGGTTGCCGTCGAGGTAGATGCGCACGTTGGGGCCGGTGCGTTCGTTGAAGTTGTAGTAGAAGAATGGCGTCCAGATGCGCGTGATGACGCCGGGGCCGTTGTGCTCCATGAGCACCCACTCGTCGCCGTCCTGGCGGATGAACCCGATGCCGTCGCTGTCGGCGAACCAGCCTGGGGCGTCGCGGTGGGTGGATTCGCGGTTGTAGCTGGATGCCTGGAGCGACTGATAGTTGCTGGTCGGGTACGACGCGAGGCTCGTGCGGGTGGTCATCTCGTTGAGGAGGCTGGAGAAGGTGACGTCCGGCTGTGTCTGGAGGGCGAGGATCAGCGCCGTGGTGAACATGTGGTTTTATTATGGTGCGGATGTGTGCGCCCTGACCTCCTCCCCCTAACCCCCTCCTCCATTTCGCTTCGCAAGAATGGAGGAGGGGGAACCAGAGACGGGAAATCAGCTTGGCTTTGGATACCGGTAGTGACCGACAATCTTCCAGGCATCCAACACGTTTTCCTCGGCGGTCTGGCGGATGTTGTGGATGACGTAGGGGAGGCCGGTGGAGTTTTTGAGGTCGCTGATGATGCCCGTGTGGTCGAGGCCGCTGGGGAGCTTCCAGACGACGACGTCGCCAGGCTGCCACTGGGCGTGTGAGGCTGGATCGGTCTTGGTGGCAAGGGATTTGCCGTGCCGTTTGAAGAAGTTGGCTTGGTTTTTGACCCTGCGGTGGTCGATGTTTCGATCTCGTTGGCTGATGGCGCCGGGGTAGCGGGTGCTCTTCATGTCCTTGTAGATGAGGACTTGGAGGTCGATATCGGCGTTGCGGAAGGCTCGGACGATGACGTCGCTGCAGGCTCCGACGTTTTTGGGAACGTCTCCGCCGGGGTACTTCATGGACCGGTAGGAGGCGTCGTAGGTGGCGGGGTCCTTGAGTTGGGCCTTGGCTCCAGACAGGATGAGGTCGGCTGGAGTTGATGCGAGGATAATCGCTAGAGCCGCCGAGACCATAGGGTTAGTGTAACAACTATTGGTGAGATTGGTGGTTGGAAGTTCTGGATTGGTCCCTCTCCCTCGGACGAGGGGGAGGTTAGGAGGGGGCCGGCTCTCAGCCGGATTTCAAGGTAAGGGCAGACCCTCATGATTCTGTTTCCCGCCGGGGCGTGTGATCGGTGATAAGACCGCTCGCTCCGCTCGCAGCCCCCTCTCTAATCTCCCCCGCCCCAATGTGCAGCGACAGGACATAGTTTACACACTGAGACAGGACATCCTTTACAGTGCATATTTGTCTAGTGCTCCCAGGCTCGCTCTTC
>JALGYA010000341.1 GCA_029824475.1 Fimbriimonadia bacterium
CGCCGGAATCAATTCCCCAAGCGGCTTTGAGTCGACATCGGGCATGGGGACGCGTGTCCCACGCCGGCCAGCCACGGACTTCTCAAAAATCGTGGGTGTTACTTCGCCTTTGCATGGAAACTGGGCCATGGCCCGTTTCTCCTTATTTGAATTCGTGCGTGTCGCCCGGAGACATCACCAGTACGTCGGAGCGGGGTTCGACAAGGCTGCGAAAGTACTCAGGATCCTGTTCGATTTCTGGCCAGGACCCGTAGTGACACGGAATCACTGTTCGCGGCTTGATCATCCGAGCGGCATGTGCGGCATCTTCGGGTCCCATCGTGAAGTTGTCACCGATCGGCAGTACCGCGATGTCGACCTTGTTCTCTAGGAGCTGCATATCCAACGTGAGTGCCGTATCGCCCGCGATGTAGAGCTGGGATTCGCCCAGCCGCAAGAGAAACCCTCCTGGCGTGCACGTATAGCCTTCGCCGCCCTCAGCATCGAGTCGACCGCCATGTGGTGCGCTTGTCATCTTTACGTGGCCAAACGGAAACTCGTACCCACCACCTATGCTCATCCCGTGCGCCCGCTCATGTCCGAGCACAGTCCCCGCATAGGCGGAGATTTCAACGCTGCTGATCAACATCGCGCCGGTCTTCTCAAGCAGGCTCCAGGCATCTTCGACATGGTCGAAGTGTCCGTGAGTCAGCAATACATAATCGAGTTGATCGTGAAAATGCTCAGGTCCGACAGTGGCTTGCGGATTGTTTGTCAGAAACGGATCAACCAGCAGCCGAGTTCTGTCGGCGGTGACAATCTCGAATGTCGCATGTCCATGAAAAATTAGTTGGTTCATAGTGCCCCCTCTTATCCTGCCAATAGGTCCACAAGTCGGTCGATTTCGGCGCGGTTTCGCTTCTCTGTGAAGGCCAGGAGAAGGCCATCTCCGATCTCAAGGCTGCTGAATCGTGAGAGGCTCACTCCTGCAAGAATGCCTGACTGAATACCGCGGTTGAGAACAGCGTGTGAGTCGTCTCGGGTTCGGACAGCGAACTCCCGAGCTACTGGTGCATCAGGAAACAGCAACTCGACCCCGGCTTCCACCAATTTCTGACGCGCATAGTGCGCGTTCTGAATTGACGTCTCGGCCACCTGTCTCAGACCCGACTTGCCCACCAGGCTCAGGTAGACTGTAGCTGCCAGCGCCATCAAACCCTGGTTTGTGCATATGTTGCTGGTCGCTTTTTCGCGCCGGATCTGCTGCTCACGTGTCTGGAGTGTAAGCACGTACCCTCGTCGTCCCTCTACGTCTACAGTTCCACCGACGATTCGCCCGGGCATCTTCCGGACAAGCTTCTGTGTTGCTGCGAACAGACCGACGACAGGTCCACCAAAGCTTGGCCCATTCCCAAACGGCTGCCCCTCCGCAACGACGATATCCGCGCCACAGGCACCCGGAGACTTAAGCACTGCCAGCATCACAGGATCAGCTGCAACGACGAGCAGAGCGCCTGCCGCGTGCACAGCTTCGGCGATTGGCTCAAGGTCTTCGATGCCGCCGAAGAAGTTCGGGTAGCCGACGATAACAGCGGCTGTGTCATCATCGAGGGTAGACTTGAGCGCATTCACGTCGAGCCGACCATCCGACCCGTACGGGAGCAATTCGAGTTCCGCACCCAGCCCGTCGAGGTACGTGTTCGTCACCTTGCGGCTGTGTGGATGCAGGGATCGCGCGGCCAGCACACGGCTCCGGCGAGTCACAGACCGGGCCATCACAGCAGCCTCAGCCGTCGCGGTAGGCCCGTCATACATCGAAGCGTTCGCGACGTCCATTCCAGTGAGCTCGCAGACCATCGTCTGGAATTCGTAGATCACCTGAAGAGTGCCCTGGGCGACTTCTGGCTGGTACGGTGTGTAGGCGGTGTAGAATTCGCTTCGTCTGATAATGTGGTCTACGGCTGCTGGAACGTAATGGTCATACATTCCCCCGCCAGCAAAGCACACGAGGTCTGGATTACGGGCTGCAAGCTCCGTAACG
>JALGYA010000135.1 GCA_029824475.1 Fimbriimonadia bacterium
TGAAAATAATCCCCGCTCACATGCCCCTGTTCGCAGATGGCATTTGTGCCCTCACACAACTCTGTATATCTAATGTGAATCCGGGTGCCGGCGGGTTCGTTCACGCGAATGCGGACGTTGCCGGCCAGCATGTCGGGGAATTCAAAAACCGCACGAGTTGCGTCGGAAAAGATGGTCCGCAATACGGGCAGCTCGTCGACAATCCTGATGGGTTCAATATCCGCTGTCTGGAGTTCGCCTTTCGGCGCATTTGTCTCGACAGCCTCATCCCAGGCGGTGTCATCAAAGCCACTGGTTTTCCAGTTCTTTGGCTCCTTCCGAGCATCAAAGCCTTCCCCGCCATACATGGAATCCCGGAAAATCGGACTCTCGGTGCATCGCCATCCCGTCGCTTCCAACGGGATGCTTTTGCCGCCGGCTGCGATTTCGCCGGACAGCGTAAAGCGGCACTGCTCACGCCACGGTGATTTCTCAAAAACCCACACCGAAACCGTGTTCATGTTGTATCGGCCGCGCCCCAGATAGAGAGCAAAGACGTTCTCGCCGCTAGTGAGGTAGGGGCTGATATCGTAGGTGGTGTAATGAACCCGCTTGTCGTAATCCGTGAATGCGGGCTCCAACTGGCGGTCACCGACGCGAGTGCCGTTGATATACAGCTCGTAATGTCCCAATCCGCAGATATCAATAGCTGCGGATTCAACGGATCCATCTACCGTGACGGTCTTGCGGAAAATCGGTTTGCGCTCCGGCTGATCCGGCTCATCCTGCTGCCAAGGGCAGGTCAGCCATATCTGCTGGTCATCTTTTTCGCCAAGAATCTCGCTGTAGGGGCCGACCTTAGACATTCCCCAAGCGGCAGCAGACGCTCCCAAGAAATGACGGCGCGTGAGTGCGTTCAATTTTCTGGCCATGGCTTGAATCCGTGCCGAGCAGACTACCTGCGCACTTGTAGATTTGAAGCATCAGATGTTTGGCAAGGTTGTTGTCCAGGCTGAGCGAGCGGACGTACGAAAAGGCTGCCGCTCGGCTGGTCCACTCTGAACCTAGGTTTGGGAAGAAAGGTGGTGCCGCAGCCCGGACTTGAACCGGGAAGCCTCGCGTTCTATGCCAGCCAATAATCCTCCAGGGCCCTCTCAGCCAGGTGCCCTTCCTCCTCCCATTCCTTCCTCATGGCGATCAGCTGGAGCACTGCGATGACCGCCTCGCGTTCGGCGGGTGAGAGGACCCAATCAATCGCAGCGGCCTTTCGGAACTCACATTCATAGTCCGTAAGAGGGCTCATGAGCGGTTCGATCAGAAATCCATCTTCAGCAGCAGAAGGTCCCTTCTCAAAGACCTCAATGGCGGCCTTCGCGGCGCTTGGGAACAGATGCCGATAGACATCCGGAGGAGCGGCAGTGAGCGCGTGGTATCCAATATTCGAGCCGCTTCCCCACCAGATGATTCTCGACGTTTCAACCTCTCGCCCAGAACGCGGGCCATCCAGCTCCATATGCGCCACAAGCCGAAGAACTTCCTCTTCGGTCATTTCCAACTGGAACGCTGACTCCACCTGGGCAAGCACCAGGGGCATTGCGCGTGAGTACTCCTCGGTGAACCAAGGCTGGATGTTGTATTCATGCGGCAATTTACTTAACCCTTGCTTTAGGCAATTGATAACCTAAAACCTCTAATCGACAGCTTGAGGGTAGCACGGAAAGCGACAATCGGCTGAGTTTTGAACGCTAATTTTTTGGGGAGGGATGAGTGGTGCCGCAGCCCGGACTTGAACCGGGGACCTCGCATTTCCAGTTTGAGTTCTTGATTCGATTTGTGTAATCGGCTCTGACGGCGATTACCATGAAATGACGTTGAATGTCATCAAGTTTGATCCAGTTTTGAGACACATGGTCTCGCAACGAGGAAAAGAGCGATCGAATGGCTCAGTCCGCCCATGCTGTCTGCGAAAGTTCGAGGGTACGGAAGTTTAGCAGCTTGGGCGGGCAAGCGTCCCCGCGGGCTGCACCTGCTCACGCTCCTCACCTGCGGTTCGACGAGCCATAATCTGGAGAATGGACCTGCAGCGTGCGGTCGAAGTGTTCACGCAGGGCTTCTCGTTTACGAAGAGCTACACTCGTCCGTACGAGGTCGTCAATATCGGCAGCTTGACCGTGATGCGCGACCCGGTCGGCACCAAGAGGCCACGCAAGACAGAGGTCGTCGCGATCGGAGCAGACGTTCAGAAAACGCTCGACACTGTGAACAGCAACGACCTGCAAAACGGCGCTCTCTGCATCGCTCTTGACAACGACGCAGACATCGACGAAACCGGCGCAAAGGTCAAACAAAGTGGTTACCGACTCCATTGCAAGGAGCCGTTTTTCGTCGCTAACACGAAGGCTGCGGCGAGGGGAAAGTCGGCTCCAAGGATCTGCCGCGCCGAGACTCTAGAACAGGTGCGTGCTGTAGCCAAAGCTGCAAGGAGTAGGCAGATCCTCGAGGAGCATCTAGGCCGAGACGACATAGCCCGGCTCTATGCGGCAAACGAGGACGACCACCCGATCGGCTGGGTCACGAGCGTTTCTGTCGGAACAGATGCCTGGGTATCAAACCTCTATGTCCAAAGAGAGAAGCGTGGCCAGGGATACGGAGCAGAACTCATGACTGCACTGCTCAAGGGAGATGCGCACGCAGGAATCGAGAACAGCTATCTGCTCGCGAGCGGATCGGGCGCAAGACTCTATCCCCATGTTGGCTACGAGCGCATCGGAACGCTATTGGTCTTCACAAAAGTGCGATCCTAGACCCTCCCTGGGGTTCGGTACATTGCATCATAGAACCCGTTTCACTTCTTGACTTCAGTGCCCCTGTGAAGAGGCGAATTTGGTTGAACCACCCTGCTGGCTCGGGCCGGGGTGTTATCGTTGACCCTGTGTTGACTCAAGACTCATTTGCAGCAAAGCATTGAAGCTGCAAGAGGAGCTAGCCATGAACTCAAAAAGAGGAGAAGAAGGGTGGTGCCGCAGCCCGGACTTGAACCGGGGACCCTCGCATTTTCAGTGCGATGCTCTACCAACTGAGCTACCGCGGCACTTGGGGATGGCGAGGATGACGGGATTTGAACCCGCGACCTCCGGCGTGACAGGCCGGCGCTCTAACCGCTGAGCTACACCCCCGCAAGAGAGAGCACATAGTACCCGAGCACCCCCGCGGCTGCACACCGACAAGGGACCATCCTGGGACTACCGACGAACCGCCCCTAGGCGCCAAGAAAATCAGAGGCGATCCCTGCCTGCAGATCGCCATCCAGCAGGAACGAGTCGTGCCCAAACGGCAAGTCGATCTCTGCACGCAGTACCCGCCGCCCTGCGTCCACAGCCATCTGCTCCAGCTCCACGCTCTGGTGCGTCGGGTAGAGCCAGTCGCTCGTGAAGCTGGTGAACAGATACTCCGAGTCAGACCCGGCCAAATCAGCGCAGTCGTAGTAGTCGATCGCCCGCGTCAGCACCATGTACGAGCCGGCATCAAACCGCTTCGTAAACTTGTCGCCTTGGTAGCTCAGATAGCTCTCAACCTGGAACTCGATTCCTAGGTTGTAGTCGAAGGCATCCTTGTCCTGAAGGCCACGCCCGAACTTGTTCCCGAAGCTGGCTTCGCTCAGATAGCTGATGTGCCCAATCATCCTCGCCACCGAGAGCCCATCAGCCGGGCCCTCGCCCACAGCAAAGTCACCGCCACACCACTGCGGCTCACGAAGAATCGCCTGCCGCCCGGCCTCGTTGATGCCTATCTGCATGGCGCTGTGCGCCCTGCAGCTGGCCGTCATCCAGCATTTGGCAACACTTCCCCGCTTGGTCCATTCCAGGGCCTGCATGCCGCCCATACTGCCGCCAGCGACAGCGTGCAGTCGGTCAATGCCGAGCTGGGAAACAAGCCGCTTCTGAACCTCAACCATATCCCCCATAGTCACGAGCGGAAACCGAGACCCGAGCCGCTGGCCTGAGGCATCCAACGTGCCAGGGCCCGAGGTCCCCTGGCAGCCGCCGAGGGCGTTCGTGCCAATCACGAAGTACTGATCCGTATCGATCGCCTTCCCCGGCCCGACGATCCGATCCCACCAGCCAATAGCATGCGAATCGCCGCTCAGCGCGTGGCAGATGACAATAGCGTTTGAGGCATCAGAATTGAGCTGCCCCCAGGTCTCATAAGCGACCTCAACATCCTCGATATGACCGCCTGCCTCACAATCGAGGGGCCCAACGGCAGCAATCTTGCGGGAGTCTGCGGCCGGTGCTGTCCGATCGTTTTCTTGGAACAGCGCAGGGTCGAATTCCTGACCCGCCACGACTAATCCTCTCCCGGCTTGCCAAAGATGTTCTTGAATATCTTCTTGCCCCAGCCCTTATCTTCCTTCTTTTTCGAAGGCGGAGCTGGCCGGCCAGGGGTCGATCGTGGCGGTGTGCCAGACAGCGGGTCCTGTGGGTTGAAGCCTTGACTGGTATCACCAACAACCGGCGCATCAAGATCGACCATCTTCTCCGAAGGCGGTGATTTCAGGCCAGGCGAAAGCGGGTCGTTCGGATTGCTGAGCGGATCCTGAACGTTGGGCGACTGTACCGGGGCCGAGATATCCGGAACGTGCGGATGCAGCGGCGGCTCCTCCTGCTGAGGCATCGAAAGCGGATCGCTCGGATTGTATGCCGCCAGCGGGTCGTGCTGTGGTGATGCAGGAGGATGTGTCGGCGCAGGCTGCCGGCTGGGACCAGAATCGCCAATGATCGGCATCTCAGGTGCATCGGCCATCGGCATTTCGCCGACCGGCTCATCGGCCATCGGCATACCGGGCGAAGGCAGATCCTCGGCCATCGGCATACCGCCCTGCTTTGCAGCCGCAGGCGGAAGGTCTTCCGCCATCGGCATCGACTCCGGCGCCTTCGCTGCCGGACGATCATCTGCCATCGGCATCGAAGACTCCTGAGCAGCAGCTGGCTTCTCGGGCTCCTTTCGCTTGACCGGCTCTGAAGGAGCCGCTGGCTGGGACCTGCTCTGACGCTTCAGACGCTCAAACTTGTCTTCTTCCGGCTTCTTCTCTGGCTCTTTAACCTTGGGCGACTCAACCTTCCTCTCGGGCTCAACAGCCTTGCGCGGCTCGACCTTCCTCTCAGACTCAACGGCCTTGGGCGGCTCGACCTTCCTCTCAGGTTCAACGGCCTTGGGCGGCTCAACCTTCTTCTCAGGCTCGACAGCCTTGGGCGGCTCAACCTTCTTCTCAGGCTCGACAGGCTTCGGCGGCTCGACCTTCCTCTCAGGCTCGACAGCTTTGGGCGGAACGACTGTCTCCGGAATATCTGGTTCCGGCTCAACAACAGCAAAATCTAATTCAGGCTCTGCCTTCGGCGGAGGTGCGGGCCGGTTTGGATGACCTGGTGCTTTGGCTGCAGGACGATTTGGATGCCCCACCGTCCGTGCTGGCTTCTCCTCAGCTTCCGGTTCGGCTGGCGGCTTCTGCACGATCTCGTGCGTGGTCGGGTCTGACTTCGGTGCGTAGCCTTTCTGCGCGGCGATGCCCTTCTTCGTGAGATCGACGATTCGCATGAATTCGCCGGGATCTTTCGCACGATTCTTGGCCACGTCTAGCTCAACAATCCCGGCCTCAACCAGCCTCGCAAGGCTCTGGTCGAGCGTCTGCATCTTCTGACGCAGCCCGGTCTGGATGATCGAACCGATCTGATAAGTCTTGTTTTCTCGGATGAGGTTACGGACAGCAGAAGTCGCATTTAGGACCTCAAATGCAGCGACTCGGCCTCGCCCATCCTTTCGCGGAATGAGGGTCTGCGAGATCACCCCGAGCAGGTTCACTGACAGCTGCATGCGGATCTGCTGCTGCTGGTGCTGTGGGAAAACGTCAACAATTCTGTCGACGGTCTGGAGCGCGTCCACGGTGTGCAGAGTGCCGAAGACAAGGTGGCCAGTCTCTGCGGCGGTGATCGCGAGATGGATCGTGTCCAGATCACGCATTTCACCAACAAGGATCACGTCTGGGTCCTGACGAAGCACGTACTTCAATGCGTTCGCGAAACTGAGTGTATCAACATCGAGTTCGCGCTGATTAATCAGCGCAACATGATCATCATGGACGAACTCAACGGGGTCTTCGACCGTGACGATGTGAACCTTGTCACGCCGGTTGATTCGATCGATCATCGCCGCCAGGCTCGTTGACTTCCCTGATCCAGCAGGACCGGTGACGAGCACCAGGCCACGAGGCCGATCCGTGAGCTCAAAGGAGAGCTCTGGGAGGCTGAGATCCTCCATTGTCAGAATATCAAACGGAATCACTCGGAAGATGGCCTGGGCTTGGCCTCTCTGCCGGAACATGTTGCCTCGGAATCGGGCAGCACCGGGGACCTCAAGCGCGAAATCCAACTCCATCGCCTCATCAAACTTCGCCCACTGCTCCGGCCGCAGAACTGCCTTCATGCCCTCTTCAAATTCTTCGGGTGTGAAGGACTCAACCCCTTCCATATCATGAAGGTCACCGTGTGATCGGATGTAGACCTTGCCCGTATCGGTTTTGATGTGGAGGTCTGAGCCGTCCAGCTCAACGCACTGACGCAGCAGCTCCTTAACGCGAAGCACTAGGAGCCTCCACTAGCCCGTCTCTGACAGCGCGTCGATAGAAGTCACTCGGGTTGGAGCACTTGCCCAAGGCGTGCTCAAAGTCGATCTTCTCATCGCGCAGAAGCCCAAGGAGGCAGCCGTCCAGGGTCTGCATGCCATGCTCGGCACCTGTCTGGATATCGAGATAGATCTGGTGCGTCTTGCCTTCGCGAATGAGTGTGCGAATCGCCGAAGTACAGACCATCACCTCGAACGCAGCGATTCGGCCTAGGTTGTCCTTGGTTGGAAGCAGTGTCTGCGACACAACTGCACGCAGGGTGGTGCTCAGCTGCGTTCGAATCTGGGCCTGCTGCTCAGGATCGAAGACGTCGACAATTCTATCGATGGTCTGAGCCGCATCGACAGTGTGCAGAGTCGAGAAGACAAGGTGGCCCGTTTCAGCAGCTGTGATCGCCAGCTGAATCGTCTCGAGATCACGCATCTCACCGACCAGAATCACGTCTGGGTTCTGGCGCATGACGTGTCGAAGAGCCTCAGAGAACGAATGGGTGTCCGTCCCCAGCTCTCTCTGATTCACGATGCTGTCTATGTCCTTATGAACATACTCGATCGGGTCCTCGATCGTGATGATGTGACGCCGTGAGTTCAGATTGATGTGGTTGATCATCGCCGCAAGCGATGTCGATTTACCGGAACCTGTCGGGCCCGTGACGAGAACCAGGCCGCGTGGAAGCATGGCAAGCTGCTTCGTCTTCTTCGGCAGCTTCAGTTCGTCGATCGTCTTGATCGTGAATGGGATCAGTCGGAAGACCGCCCCAATTTTCCCACGCTGCCAGAACATGTTGACGCGGAATCGTGCCAAACCAGGCACGGCGTACGAGAGGTCACATTCCTTAAAGTTGTGGAGCAGCTCTTTCCTTTCAGGAGTCAGGATCGGATAGAGCATGGACTCGACGTCTTCAAACGTCAAGGCCTTGTGCTCTGTCCTCTCCAGCTCTCCCCTGATTCGCATCAGAGGAGGATTCCCAACCTTGATGTGGAGGTCGCTTGCATCGACCTCCACAACCTGGCGGAGAAGGGTGTCCAACAACTCAGGCATTCAGCTGCTCTTCTCTTTCTAGCGTCGAAGCATCTGCTTCAGTTCTGAAACGAGCCCTGCATTCAGCAGAGCCTGCTCTTCAGAGATCACACCGGCCTTCACATACCGGCAGAGCGCCTGATTCATGGTCTGCATGCCCCAGAACGCCCCCTCATTCATCAGGTGATAGAGATCACCGAAGTTTCCATCTTCGATAGCTTTGGAGACGGTCGGAGTGCAGATTAGGATTTCCGGAGCAACAACCCGGCCCTCGCCGTCTGCGCGTGGAATCAGCTTCTGGGCAACGATCGCCCTCAATGAACCGCTCAGCCGCTGGCACAGGTGATGTTTCTCGTGGGGAGGAAACATGTTGATGACGCGGTCAAGAGTGTCATACGCTGACGCTGTGTGAACTGTGGAGAAAACGAGGTGACCGGTTTCAC
>JALGYA010000136.1 GCA_029824475.1 Fimbriimonadia bacterium
CGGTCTTGCCTTCGCCTACGGCCCGACCGACGCGGTAGTTGCGGCTGAGCGTGCTCGCGGCGGTTGCAAAGAGGTCTCCCACGCCCGCCACGCCAAGGAATGTCTCCAGCCGCGCCCCCATGGCGAGGCCGAGGCGGGCGATCTCGCTGAGCCCCCGTGAGAGAAGAGCGCCTTTTGTGTTGTTGCCGAAACCGAGGCCGTCTGAGATGCCCGCACCGAGCGAAATCACGTTTTTGAGGGCTCCCGCCAGCTCGACGCCCCGAATGTCATCTGTGATGTAGATGCGGAAGGACTTAGAGGCAAATGCCCTGCGGACCAAAGCCGCCGTGTCTTCACACGTGCTGGCTGCAACCGCTGCGGTTGGAATGCCCCGCGCCAGCTCAGCAGCAAGGTTTGGCCCGGAAAGCGCCGCGATCGGGGTCGAAGGATAGGCTTCTGTCACAAGTTCGGAGAGCACGCGCCCACTCGCGTCAAGGCCTTTTGAGACGACCACGATCCGCTGACTGCCTTCTAAGGAGGGAAGCGTGTCGGCCAGTGCTCCAGACGGCACAGCGGCGACGGTCAGCTCGGCCGAGCTGCACGATTCACCCACAACACCACAGGAGAGGGTGTCGGGGAAGGGGCAGCCGGGCAGATACTGCGTGTTTACACGGTCGTTTTGAAGGCCAGAGGCCGTCGCAGCGTCTCGTGCCAGAAGGCGGACATCGTGGCCGCTTCCTGCCAAAATAACACCCAGAGCGGAGCCCCAGCTGCCAGCTCCAACGACCGCAATCCTCATTTGGACTAGGATACTCGGTCGATTGGTCCCAGGGGTGCCTCGGGGCGCTGGTGGTATCATTGCGCCGCTCGGGCGAACGTGTGCCGTTGTTCAGAGCCTTTCAAGGAAGGTTGTGAGGAGCGGCATTAGCAAACCCGAAGTCGGCGCACGACCCGCCGTATTGGAGCTTTTCTTAGAATGCCAATGGATTCCGCCGCAAAGGCAGACGTAATCAAAGAGTTCAGACTCAGTGAGTCCGACTCCGGATCAACAGAAGTGCAGATCGCAATCATGCAGGCACGGATTCTGCAGATTACGGACCACCTCAAGAGGAATAAAAAAGACAACCACTCACGCCTCGGGCTGTTGAAGATGGTTGGCAAGCGCAGACGCCTTGAAGGCTACCTGCGTGACCGCGATATCGTTAAGTATCGAGAGCTCATCAAAAAGCTCGGCATTCGTGAAGTCAAGCCCCGCTAGGTCGACTAGCAGAGGCTGAATAATGATTCACACTCACTCATTCGAGATTGGGGGCCAGACCCTTAGTCTTGAATCTGGCCGAGTTGCGAAGCAGGCTGGAGGCGCCGTTCTTTTGGGAATGGGCGACTCAGTTTTGCTTGGTACGGCCACCATGTCCAAATCTGCCCGACCGGGCATCGATTTTCTTCCCCTCGTCTGTGATTTTGAAGAGCGCAAGTATGCGATCGGCAAGATCCCCGGCGGCTTTATGAAGCGCGGCGGAGGACGACCTTCAGAGAAGGCGATCCTCATCTGCCGGCTTACTGACCGACCTCTACGCCCGCTCTTCCCGAAGGGAATGCGGAACGACGTTCAGGTCATCACGATGGCAATGGCCGTCGACAAGAACATCCCGTTCGACGTACTCGCGATCAACGCCGCTGGCGCTGCTCTCGCTGTTTCCGACGTCCCGTTCGCTGGCCCAGTTGCCGGTGTCCGAGTCGGATACGTCAACGATGAGTTCGTTGTTTTCCCCACCAGAGAGCAGATTGCTGAGTCAAAGCTCGATCTGGTCGTTGCAGGCCACAAAGGCGCGATCTCCATGGTCGAAGCCGGTGCCTCCGAAGTCAGCGAAGAGCTGATGGTTGAAGCTCTGCAGGTTGGCCACAAGGCTATCCAGCAGATCTGCAAAGAGTTCGAAAAGTTTGCCAAGAAGGCAGGCAAAGAGAAGCGCGAACCAGTTATTTCAGGCTACGACGAAGAGCTCGCAAAAGAGATCTTCAAGAAAGAGTTCAAGAAGATTTCTGGCGCACTCTTCAACCCCGACAAGGCTGAGCGAGAAGCTGCCCTTGGCGTGATCGAAGACGAGTTGAAAGAGAAGTATTCCGCGACGTTCAAAGAAGGCGACGAGGGTGTCAAAGATGTCCCCGCTGCTGTTGACCGAGCGATCAAGGATACGATCCGAAAGAACGTCATCAAGGACGGCAAGCGACCTGACGGCCGCGACCTGACCGAGCTCCGAGACCTGGAGGCTGTAGCAGGACTGCTGCCGCGAGTCCATGGCTCCGGACTCTTCACGCGAGGCCAGACTCAGGTCATGACAGCGCTGACGATGGGTCTGCCGAAGGACGCTCAGAAGATCGACACGCTGGACGAGGAAGATGAAGATAAGCGCTACATGCACTTCTACAACTTCCCGCCCTACTCAGTTGGCGAGACGCGCATGCTGCGCGGCCCTGGCCGACGAGAAGTTGGTCACGGCGCACTTGCAGAGCGAGCTCTGCTGCCCGTGCTGCCCCTCGACGATCCTGATTTCCCCTACACTCTTCTGCTCCACAGCGAAGTGCTTGAATCGAACGGCTCCACATCGATGGCGTCCGTCTGCGGCTCGACTCTCGCTCTGATGGATGCAGGCGTGCCGCTCAAGGCAGCTGTGGCCGGCATCGCCATGGGGCTCATGTCCGACGGAAAGACCTTCCGCGTCCTGACAGATATTCAGGGTGTTGAAGACTTCACCGGCGACATGGACTTCAAGGTTTCTGGCACACGAGACGGAATCACCGCACTTCAGCTCGATACGAAGCTGGACGGAATTCCTGAGGAAGTTCTTTCCGCAGCTCTGATGCAGGCCAAGGACGCTCGCTTCGAGATCCTCGACGTGATCGACGCTGAGCTCCCCGCACCACGCGAAGAGCTCGCGGCGACCGCACCGAGAATCACGGCGATTCAGATCAACCCAGAGAAGATCGGCGCTATTATCGGACCAGGCGGCTCCGTCATCCGCAAGATGACAGAAGAGACCGACACCGAGATCGACGTCCAGCAGGACGGTCGAATCCTGATCGCTTCAGACGAAGGTACAAAGGCTGCCCGCGCTGTCGCAATGATCAAGGAGCTGACTGCCGAAATGGAAGTTGGACTCGAGTTCGCTGGCGAAGTGACCCGACTTATGGGCCGCGGCGCTATGGTTTCGATGCCAGGCGGACGAGACGGAATGGTTCCGACCGACCGACTCATCGACGGCAAGAAGCTGAACCGACCTGATGATGCCCTGAAGGTAGGCGAGACGATCAACGTCGTTGTCGCTGAGATCGATGGCATGGGTCGAGTCAACCTCTCAGCAGCGGGCCTCAACCCTGAGCACCCGATTCTGAGCGGCACCGAAGAGCCCCGAGAAAGCCCCGCCTTTGAGCGAGGCGGACGCGGCGGCGACCGAGGTGGACGCGGCGGCTACGACAGAGATCGTGGCGGCAGAGGCGGAGACCGAGGCGGACGCGGCGGAGACCGTGGTGGACGCGGCGGCTACGACAGAGATCGCGGCGGCAGAGGCGGCGACCGAGACAGAGGACCCCGACGTGACTACAACAACGACGGCGGCAACGACTCGGGCAACAACGACAAGGGCGGCGACGAAGACGTCAACGCTCGATTCAGACCACGCCGCTAAGCGCGGAATCGTCTGAAATCCAACCGGCCTCCCTCAACTGAGGGAGGCCGGTTTTCATATGCCTTCCGGGCATCGACTCAGGTACAACTCCCCCTGATGTATTACATTCTCGGTGAAGGCGGCGCAAAGTATGGCCCCGCAGATATGGACACGCTCAAGCAGTGGGTTGCTGAGCACCGCATCACGCGAGATATGATGATTGAGAATGCCGATAACGGCACTCAAGTCAAGGCCAGCGATATCCCTGGCCTATTCCAGGAAGTAGGCGAAACTCAGGCTGATTCACAGGTGGTTCAGGAAGCGAGCCCGTACGATCCGCTCGCTGGCGGCAGCGCAGCTGAGGCACAGCAGCCTACGCCCGGTCAGAGCCCGGATGCTGTCATTCAGGACGAGCCGGCCGCGAGCCCATACTCCACGCCTCAGTCTCCCTACAGCAGCCCTTCTGCTCCGGCCGGTGGGTATCAGACGACGAACTACCCGCGGGAAGCCTACGCCGAAGCCTCTGATGACAACTATAAGAAAGCCTGGATATTCCTGGCGATCGGGTTCTTCTGCTGTACGTTCCTGATGCCGGTCGGCCTGGTCTACGCGTACAAGGCTCGCGATGACGGCCATCCGCAGGCGAAGACCGTAATTATCGTCGGCTGGGTCGTTGTTGGCCTAATCGTCGTTGGAATCCTAATCAACTTCGCTACAATTGCAGCGATGTTTGCAAGCGGCGGCTTCTAGCCGCCGACTGCTGCGATGATCGAGGGCCGCTGTCGCGAGACGCGGCTGATTGTCCGTTTCACACAGGCCGTGATCTGGTCCTCCAGCGTGGCGCGGTCAGCCATTTCACCGCCATGAAGGCCGTCGAGCATGGCGACCAGGTCGTTGGTGGCCTTGTTAAGGTGATCTTCTGTGCCGCAGAAGCCACGCGCCGTGAGCGTCGGGCGTTCCAGCAGTTCGCCTGATTCGAAATTGATGTTGACCGCTGCAACGATCACCCCGTCGTGGGCCAGCTGCGTGCGCTCGTGAATCACCGAGCTTTCGATGATGATCGAACCAGACTGGTCAAAGAGGACTTCTCCGGATGGGGCACCGAACTCGGTCCAGGCTTTCTCCTTGTCGATGTGGAGCATCTCGCCGTTCTGCAGCACGAAGATGCGGTGCGCCGGATGCCCATCCTTGAGCAGCAGGTCTTCAAAGTGCTTCTGGTGCCGAGCTTCGCCATGAACCGGCGCAACATAGAACGGCTTTGTGAGGTTGAGCATCATCTTGATCTCCTCCTCGTGTGCGTGGCCAGAAACGTGAATCGGAGTCGGGTGATCGACGATCACGTGGACGCCGAGCATAACCATTCGGTTGATTTTCCGCCAGATTGCGCCTTCATTGCCGGGGATGGCTCTGGCTGAGTAGATGACCGTATCGCCTTCCTGGAATCTCAGCCGCCGGTACTCGCCGTGTGACATCTGGCTGAGAGCGGCCTTGGGTTCACCCTGGCTTCCTGTTGCAAGAATCACGAGTTCTTCCGGCTTGTATTGAGAGGCATGATCGAGTCTGATGTAGACACCGTCCGGAATCTTGACGTAGCCCATCGCCTGGCACAGGCTGAGAGTCTGATCCATTCGCCGGCCCGCGACGGCTACTTTGCGGCCCGTCTCATGAGCAGCGTTGATCACCTGCTGCATGCGGTGGATGTTCGAAGAGAAAGTGGTCAGGATGACTCTGCCGGGAGACTCCGAGAGCAGCGTGTGCAGCGTTGGCCCAACAGCGCTCTCGCTCTCAGACCAGCCAGGCTGGTCCACGTTTGTGGAGTCGGACATGAGCAGCAGGACGCCTTCTTCGCCGAGCTCCGCGAGCCGCTTGGTGTCGGATGTCTGCTTATCGATCGGAGCGTTGTCAAACTTGAAGTCTGCTGTGAAGAGCACGATGCCGTGCTCCGTTCGGACTGCCAGGGCGCAGGTCTCAGGGATTGAGTGGGTGACCCGCACCGGCTCGACGCTCAGTTCGCCGGCTTCAACGATGTTGCCCGGCTCAAAGATTCGAAGATCAGGCTCAAGGCCACGGGCTCTGTCGGCCAGCTTCTGCCTAAGAAGCGCCTCGCAGAATCGCGTGCAGTAGACCGGCACATCGAGATCGGGAAGGAGGTAAGCGAGTGCCCCGATGTGGTCCTCATGAGCATGGGTGAGGAAGATCCCTCGGACTTTGTCTGCGTTTTCGAGCACCCAAGTGAAGTCCGGGATGACGATGTCGACTCCAAGCAGCTCTTCGTGGGGGAATGAAAGACCGCAGTCAATCAGAATAATGTCATCGCCCTGGACGACGGCTGTGCAGTTCTTGCCGATTTCACCGCACCCGCCGAGGGGGATCACTTGAAGGAGACTCATGTGGGGCCGAGGGTACCTGCGGGTCTCTCTCAGCTTCGGGTGGCGGCGGCTTCGGGCCTAGGCTGCTATCTAGACGCCCACAGGAATCCTCTGCGCATGATTTCCGGCAGCTCTGGTCGGTCGAATTCTGCTCTGCAATGTCCCAGCGCGCTGTAGAAGACCTTGCCCTTCCCAAACTTCTTGGTCCAGATTGTGGGCATGTCGCAGGGGTTCTCAACGTGCGGCCCATCTGCGCCCGGTTGAGGGAATCTTGTTGTCGCGAGCGCCGTCACGCCTGGGTCGACGATCAGATAGTACTGCTCGCTCTCAAAGACGAAGTCCTCCATGTCGGCCATGATCGAGGACTGGTCATCTCGGCAGAACTCAACCGTGTATTTGTGACCGGCTGGACCCGGGTGGGACACGAACTGACCGCCCGTCATGAAGTGCCACTCCATGTGTGATCGGAAGGCATCGCACATCCCGCCGTGATTGCCAGCGATGCCGACTCCGTGGTCTCTCACTGCTTCTATCACGCCTTGAAGCTGGTCGGGGGTGAGTTCGCCGCAGGTCCAGTGAGGGATGAACAGGTCGAGGCTGTTCATGAGCTCGGTGTCGGCCAGCGAATCGAGGTCGTTTGAGAGAGTGACGTCATAGCCCTCTTCTTTGAGAATCGAATCAAACAGCTCGGAAATCTGCAGCGGCTCGTGGAAATCCAGCCCGCCCCAAACAATCAGCGCCTTCGGCATGGCGTCGAGATTACCGGCGAGGCCTCGCGTCATGCCAAACTGTTGACTCAATGTCGGAGCCAGGTTGGTTTGAGCAGGAAAAAAAGCGCGGGTGGCTGCTTTGGGCGATCTGCGTCCTTCCGCTTCTTGGGTTTTGGCTCTATGGCCTGACGGACATGGACGAGGGCTTCTACGGGGCCACGGCCATCGACATGATGCGCCGTGGGGACTGGATTACACCAACCTATAACGGCATCCCCTGGTTTGAAAAGCCGATTCTGCTCTATTGGCTGGCGATCCCGAGCATCCAGCTGTTTGGCGAATTCGTTGGCCCTCGGCTTCCTTCTGTTTTGGCTGGGATTGGGCTGCTTTGGGCGGTCATGTCGTTCACGCGCATCCGGCTTGGCTCCAATGCGGCGGCGATCGCCACGATTGTCTGCAGCGGCAGTCTGCTGTTCATCTTCCTGAGCAGGCAGATGTTGACCGATTCCGTGCTGGTGCTGGCGTTCAGCGGCAGCCTGATGTTCTTCTGGAATTCGCTGGAGTCTAGCGGGGCTGATCGGGCGAAATTCAGAGCTTTGAGCGGCCTGCTGCTGGGGCTGTCGATCCTTGCCAAGGGGCCGGCGTTTGGAGCGATGTTCCTTCTGATCATTGCTTTCATCGCGTGGCGACTGCCTGACCACCGACCTGCCTTCAAGGGCGGATGGCTGGGTGGAATCTTGCTTGGGTTCGCGGCTATCGCTGCCTGGTATGTCCCTGCCTACATGGCGAACGGAAGCGTGTTCGTCGATGAGTTCTTGATCAAGCAGAACATCGGCCGGTTCAAAGGTGGTGACAAGGCGCACGCGACGCCGTCCTGGATGATTCCGATCTACTTCCCGATCGTGCTGGGCATTTCATTGATGCCGTGGCTCCCGGCAGCCTGGAAGAACGGCCTGTTCAAGAGAGGTGAGCCGGACCCGTTCCGGACTTTCCTCTGGATTTGGGTCGGCGTGGTCTTCGCGATCTTCTCGATCAGCAGTACCAAGCTGCCGCACTACATTTTCCCAACGATCCCTCCTCTGGCAATGCTCTGTGCTGGACCCCTAACCAAACGGTTTGGTGAGAACATGCCGCGATTCACTCAGTGGGCGGCGGTCTGGTCGGTTTTTGCGTTGCTCCTCATCAATGGAGTGATGCTGAGCATGGATCAGAACGATGGGAAGCAAGTCCATGCTCTTGTCCGTAACTTACGAGCACGATCCGAAGATCTGGTTGTCTACGGCATCGGTGGCGGGAAGGACAAAGCTCAAATGACAACTGAACTCCTAGAGACGAGCAAGCCTTCGATCATCT
>JALGYA010000137.1 GCA_029824475.1 Fimbriimonadia bacterium
ACCATGGTGAGACTCATCCAGACTAAGGCCAGAGTCGCGAGCCACCCAAAGCCCTCTATTGAAGACATGCCGCTCATGAAGAGACTTGGAACCATGCCGCCAAGCGTGAGAAACATCAATCTTCTCCTGATTCCCATCCAGCACCGCATCATGCGGCGGAAAAGGCCGCGTCGATCGCCAGTCTGGCCCTCCAGTTTCCGTTGCTTCGCCGAGATCGAGTAGTCCGGTTTCGTGGGATCCTTTGACATGTCTCACTCGCTGTAGTAGCTGTAGATTGCCCACATGAGGACGAGGATGCCGGCTGCGATGATCACAAAGCTCAGATAGGCCAATGGTGCGCTTGACTCTGAAAGCAGAATCAACCCACCAAGGAGGAGGAAGGCTGCGAGCCCCCACCGGCTGAAGACAAATCTTCTGGCTTGAAAACCCATTTCTTCATCTCCTATCTCTATTCTGCTCGATAAATGAGTCAAACCGGGTCGTTCTTTGCGATCACCCAGGTCAGTTTTCATCAGCATCCGACTGGAGACGACGGGGCCAGACAATGAACAAGCCAAGTGCGATGAGCAGCAGGCCAGCCCAAGATGCTGGGTGGTCGATTTCGACGACTATTGCTATGCCAACAATTACGAGAATCAACGCAGCCAACCACTTGGAATGCTGCAAGAATTCGAAAAGCACTTCTCCGAGAATAGCCTCCAATAAACCCATCGCAATCTCCGCGTCCCTACTCTTCTTTACGCTCCTGGCGAGGAGCCGGTTGAGGCGGCTAAACCGGGTCGTTCTTTGCGATCGCCCAGATGAGCACGGCTAGGCCAGCGGGAATCAGGCCGTAGCCGACGTACTTTTCGGGCGGCTCCGCCATAAGGAGCAGCCCAGCGCCGATGCCGATCAACACTATGGAGACACCCCATGGATTGCAGAGCCAGCAGACTCCGTCTTCATCTTCCAGCCAATAGCGCCAGTCCACTTCAGTGCCTCAGGCGAGTCAGTCGCTACCCTTTGGTTGTGTCATTTGTCGCTATCGCCCAGATGAGGACTCCGATTCCAGCGGCGATGAGCCCGAATCCCACGTACGATGTTGGCGGATCTGTAATGGCTGCCATAATGCCGCCTCCAACGATGAGGACACCAGCGGCGCCCCAGCGATTGAAGAGCCTGCCGATGTAGTCCCAATCGGCGATAACGTCAAGAATGTCCATAACTTCGGCCCCGCAAGCAGGATTGTACTAGAAAGGGTGGTTTTTGCTGATCGCCCACGATAAAACGCCAACTCCCGCAGCGATCAAGCCAAACCCAGCGTAGCTGACTGGCGGCTCGTTCATGACGGCCATGACGATGCCGACGATGATCAGGATTATCGAAATCGCCCAGCGGTTGAACAGGCAGCCGATGGTGGTTTTGCCTGGGATGAAGTCTAGTGCGTCCAGCAGGTCCATGTCTTCTCCTTGTGATTGCTTATCTGCAGTGTGCCTCAAGCCAGGATGTCGGTGCGCTTGTCCGCATGGATCAAAGCGACGAATCCCATCACTACCACGACCCATCCCGCGTGTGACCACGGCCCATCAATTCCCCCCAGCATGAATATCCCGCCGAGAACGAGAGTGAGGGGCAATCCCCAACGGCTCAAAAGCCATAGGCCCGACATGAGTAGATCCGCGGCTGCCCAAATGACTTGAATGGCTCCGAAGACTAATTCCATGCGGCTGCTCCTTTCTTGCGCAGCCGGCGAATCCTCGTCTCGACCGCTTACAGCTCAATACGCTGGCCAGTCCGGGCGGATTCGTAGACCGCCTGAATCAGCTCTATCGGCCTACGGCATTCCGCAGCATTCATCAGCGGCAGACGCCCCTCGTTGATAGCGGACATAAACTCCTCGTGACACTGCCGAAACGGCACAACGGAGATCGCCATCGGATCATTGGCGCCTGCGCCAGATTCGCCAAAATCCATGAGCTCCTCCGCCAAGGTGTCAGCCGGCGAAGATTCACGGAATGACCACTCAGTGAACTTGCCGTCACGCATGATCACAGAGCCATCTGACCCCGAAATCTGCACTTCCTGCGGCCTTCCCTTTTCCGACCAGCAGGCCGTTGAGGCTTCAAGTACACCGAAGGCGCCAGACTCAAACTCGAGCATCGCCACAGCGGTGTCTTCGACTTCAATGTTCTCATGAGCAAGCAGGCCAGTCGCGGCCGACACTGCCTTCACAGGCCCCGCCAATGCGAGCAATTGGTCGACCGTGTGGATCGCCTGATTCATCAGCGCGCCGCCGCCGTCCAAGGCCCACGTGCCGCGCCAGGCTCCGCTGTCGTAGTACTCCTGATCGCGCCACCACTTCACCGAAGCCGAAGCGAGCGCAATCTTCCCGAACCTTCCCCGTTTTGCGGCTGCCTGAAGCAAAATAAACCCTGGCAAGAACCGACGCTGAAATACGCCTGCGAGCGTCACACCGGCCTCCGTACAAGCCTCGATAATCTTGTCCACACGCTCGGTAGTCACCTCGATCGGCTTTTCGCAGATCACGTGTCTGCCGGACTCTGCGGCAGCGATGGCCGGGTCCATGTGAGAGCCGCTCGGCGTGCATATGATCACAGCCTCACAGGGGCAGTCGATCAGGAACGCATCGAGAGAAGACCAACTGTCGACCGACCACTTCTCGCCAAAAGCGACCGCGCGGTCATGGCTTCGGTCAAGTACGCCAACCAGATCGGCACCAGGCATCCCCGCAAGCGCTTCCGCATGCTTCTCAGCGATCGCCCCGCAGCCGATGATGCCGTACTTGAAGACCATAGCCGCCTACTCCGACTTGTGCTTCTTCATCATCATCAGCTGGCCGATGATCACGAGAACAACGAACGTGATCAGCCCATACGTGCCTATCGGGAATTTGTCGTCCCCGATGGTCTTCGTCGTGGCTGTCCATGCGGCAGCAGCACCAGTGACGAGGAACGAAACTCCCATGAGCACGTTCCACATGACTCGCTTGCCACCCTTCGGCATATCGTCTTCCCCAAGCACCCGCTTGGAGTTCATGAGCAAGAAGAAAGTCAGGAACGCAATCGGCAGCAGGATGTAGCCTATGGTGGACGTCATGACGGCCAGGTAGGCCTTCGATTCACCCTTCCAAAGGATCGGCCAAAGCAGACCTGTCGAAGCGAGGAGCGTCCCCCATTTGTGCTGCTTTCCGCCGTGCTCGAACCCGAACGCTTCGCAGACGACATAGCCCGAAATCAGCATCAAAAGTGAGCTGGTGGAGAGCCCCATTGCGAGCACGCCTAGACCGAATACGATCTGCGCAAATCCGGCTCCCATAAGTTCTGAGAGCGACACGGCGAACTGCCTGTTGTCACGCTTCAGCACCATCGCGGCGACCAGCTGCTCTTCAGCCGAGATGGCTGCAGGAATCGCTTCGTTGCGCTTGGTGAGACTGCCTTGGTACTGCACCTGAAGTCCACCCTCCACAGCGATCGCCTCTTGCGTCAATACGTAGGCGCCAGTTGCATCTTTCTCGAAGATATCCTCGTGCGGCTGGCCGTGGAACATCACCGATGCGGCGATGACGATACACGAGGTTGCAAGCACGAAAGGCAGAACAAGACTGCCACCCAGATCGAACAGCGCGAAGCTGCGGAAATTCTTATTCCAGCCTTTGTTCAGCAGTGAGAACGGCAGAAGAAAAGTCATGTTAATGCCGACAGCAGCCGAGGCTGCACCGACCATATTCATTCGCTGCTGCTTGACGATTTCTGCTGCCCAATAGTCACGAACTTCGGCGTTTTGGATGGCCGCCAGGGCTGCCTGATACGCATCTCCAGGCTCACTGAGATGACTGAGCTTCGGCACAAAGCCTGCGAAAATCTGACCAAATGAAATCCCTGAACTGACAGTCAGCAGCTTGATCGCAACAGCCACAAAACAGATCACGATGCCGGCGACAGCGACTTTCAAGGCCGTCTCATAAATCTTGATTCCCTTCCCGGACTTGCCATACAGCAACGTGATTCCGGTCACTACGATCCAGATCGCAGCGGAGACCATGAAGCGCGTGGACATCTCATCAGGATCCGCAAAAACTCCCGGCAGCAGGTTCTCAGTGATCGCCCCGTAGGCGAGCGAATACTGCGGCAGAACCCAGACCATGTTGGCCATCAGAGTCGCCAGAATCCAGCCCCAAGCAAGGACCGGATTCACATGCTCTTTGATCAATTTAAACGGGGATTGTCCAGTGGTGAGAGTCACATACGAGATCGCGCCGAGCATGACCGCGCCCATGATCATCGCAAACAGCTGCACCCAGAGCAGGTCCACGCCGCCGATCACACCGAGGAAGAGTGCGCCCGCTAACGAGCCGCCTCCGAGGGTGATCGCACTCTGCAGGACACCAGGGCCCGAGAGCTTGAAGTAGGCGCCCATCTTGGCGCCAAATCCGGCTCCTTCAGAGTCAATCAAGAGCTGTTCGTCGCGTTCTCTGCTTGTTTTGTCCACCCAATCCGCTCCAATCCGCACAATACCAGACGCAGCTGTCCTGAGAATTGGGGCAAACTCTCGGCATCGTTATGAAGCGGATCATTCTTGTCATGGCCTTGCTCTCTGCAGCTTGCCTTGCCTCCTCCCAGCACCGGGTCCGGCGAGTGCTGATCATCGGCGTCGATGGTCTGCGGCCAGACATGATGATGCAGGCAAACACTCCGTTCTTCGATTCACTCATGCGGACAGGCGCGGTGAGCCTCAGAGCCACCAACGCCTGGACCCCTGAGAAAGCGTGGAACGGGCACAGCGCCACCAACTGGGGCGCGCTGCTCACGGGCCTCAGTCCGGAGACAACTGACTTGACGGCGAACGGTGACGGTGTTCATTCCGTTGATGCGGGTCACCACTCACTGTTTGGCCACCTCAAGAAGGCAGATCCATCAATCGTCACCGGTGTGTTCAACACCTGGGGCGGAATTGGAATGGCGAAGGATACGATTCTCCAGGCCAGCGGAAACTTGGTCGATCATCACTACCACTCCACCGATGGCGAAATGTCGTCGGCTGATCGTGACGTGCTTACCGTCGCTGCGGCCTCGAAAGTCATCAAGGAGACTGACCTCGCAGCTGCCTTCATTCACCTTTCAGCCTGCGATGCCGCCGGACACGGATTCAACTACGATTCACCGCAGTACATTCAGGCTGTGGAGCACATCGATCTGCTCTGCTCTCGGCTCTACCGGGCGCTGCGCTCGCGCAAGACCTTCGCCCAAGAAGACTGGCTGATCATGCTGAGCGCGGACCACGGCGGCCCTGACGGCCAGAGCGGCCACGGCGACAACACCAATCCACAGGTCTACACTGTTCCCTTCATTGCCCACGGCGGCCCGATCACGGCTGGTCTCTCCATCGGGAAACCGAGCCTCTACGACATGACCCCTTCTGCCCTGGCATGGGTTCTCGGGCCAGAAAGTGCTAACGGATTGGCAGGAAGGCCCGTCTGGAAGAGATGAGGCCCGGATTCGGGCGTAGTATGAGGTCAGTGATCATGAAATCGCCTGCAATCATCGGAATCGTGTGCGCCGCCGCAGCGATTGGCGCGACGGCCATCGGCCTACAGAATCGCAGCCAGGTAAGCGCTGGAGTCGGCAAAGTCGGCATCCAGCCGATCGATTCCTGGGATGAGGCCAAGAAGGCTGGCAGAGAGATTGCTGTGTTTGGCGGCGGCTGCTTCTGGTGCACTGAGCGAGACTTTAGAGTCGTGCCCGGGGTGACGAGCACTTCGGTCGGCTACATGGGCGGCCACGTCAAGAATCCCACGTACAAGCAGGTCTGCACAACCGACACAGGCCACGCCGAAGTCACGCTCGTCGAATTCGACCCCAATGTCATCTCATACGAGAAGATCGTTGATGCGTTCTTCAAGATGCACGACCCGACGCAGTGGAACCGTCAGGGTCCCGATATCGGGAGTCAGTACCGCAGCGTGATCTTCTGGTATTCAGAAGACCAGCGCAAGGTCGCCGAAGATCTGAAAAAGAAGGTCGGTTCAAAGCTGAATGCGACGATCGCCACGCAGATCGTGAAGGCCGAGCCCTACTATTGGGCTGAGAAGTACCACCAGCAGTACTACGAAAAACGAGGATACATCGGCAAATATGGCGGCTAATCCCAGCCTGCAGATCGTGCAGGCTGACTTCGAAAGCCCTGAGCATCAACAGGCGCTGCTGTTCACCACAGATGCCTATTCGCGGGACCCACACGGCCAGAACGCGCCGATGTCTGATGAGACTGCGGCAGCCCTCGTTCCGATGCTGAAGGATCACCCTGCGGCTATCGCATTCCTGGCGTTTATTGACGGCAAGCCCGTGGGTTCAGCTATCTGCGCGCTCAGTTTTTCAACGTTCAAGGCGAAGCCAATCCTCAATATCCATGACCTAGTGGTCATTCCAGGGCACCGCGGATTTGGCATCGGCAACAGCCTTGTTGAGGCTGTGAAAAGCCATGCTAAGCAGCTTGGTTGCTGCTTTGTCAGCCTTGAAGTGGCAGAGGACAACGAGGCCAGAAGCCTCTACAAGCGGCTTGGGTTCAAAGGAACCGACAAAGATGACGGCCCTCGAACGTTCTTTTGTAGGGCACCAGTCGAATGAGACCAGGGCCCAGTCGAACCTAATAGGGGAACTTTCGGTTCGATTATTCCGAAATGTAAGATAAGTCAAGCAATGAAGTCGCTTCTCGTCATCTCCGCAGCATGCATCGCCGTTATCGGTGCCGCTGGCGCGTTTACGGTCTACCAAAACGGCACCGCCCGAGCTGAAGACAGCTCGGAGCTGCTGCGCAAGGCCGATGAATTCCGCCGTGAAGGCAATCTGGAGATGGCTGACGAATTCATCATCGAAGCCGCAAAGAAGATGGAGACGAACGGTCGGGCATGGTTCCAGGCTGGGCTTGTCTACCACTACGACAAGGAATTCAGAGAGGCTAGAGAGTGCTTCGAGAAGTCCCTCAATCTCGGCTACAGCCCGACGCTCAGCTACTACAACATCGGCTGCGGCTACGCACTGCTGAACGAGCACGATAAGGCGCTCACTTTCCTTGAAAAAGCGGTTGCAGCTGGGTTCCGAGACCGTGGGCAGCTCACTTCTGACCACGACCTCAAGACACTCCGCAGCCTCCCACGCTACGTAAAGCTGGTCGACTCGCTGACGAATCCGCTTGAGGGCAATCACAAGGCTCAGATGATCGACATGCTTGTCGGCTCCTGGGACGTGTTTGAGATGCCTGGAAACAGGTGGAGCGGCGGCATGGACTTCCAGCGGATGCTCGACGGCTACGGAATCGAATATCACTGGACGAATTACTCCGGATCGCACACGTCCGGGATGTTTCTTTTCGACAGCTCGACCGGAGCTTGGAATCAGCTGCTGGGCACTGAAAAGGGCGCCTTCATTTCTCGCTCCAGCGTTGAGAGCGAGGATCAGCTCATTTTTGAAGGCACCCGGCGGATGCCCGATGGCCTCGTTTTCAACGAGAAGATCACGTGGGTCGCTCAAGAGGACGGCAGCATTCTGCAGGAGCTGGAATCACATTCCAGCGATTCCAGCTCTCCGGTAAAAACCCGGACAGTGAAGCTAGTGCCGCAGGCTCACGGCCAATTCGGCGAGCTCACGATCACAATCGAAGGCCTCGAAGACTAGCTCGAAGACTTCACAAACGCCGCAACCTCTTTCTTCAGCTGCTTCAGGCAGGCCACATCGATGTACATCATGTGCCCGGCTTCGTACTCGCCGACCTCGACATTCTCCAGCAGATCAGGCCCAACACCCATGTGGTTGAGCGTGTACTCCGTCGCAAAGAACGGTGTCGCCAGATCGTAGTAGCCAGAGGCCACGTAGATCTTCATGTAGGGGTTCTTCGTCATCGCTTTGCGCAGCGCATCGCTGGTGTCCGGGTGGCCGTCGCCGGCTGATCCCCAATCCCAAGGCGACTTGATTCCGCCGAAGATTTCATACTGCCGGTCTGTCTCGCAGCCAAGCTCATCCCGCACGTACTGGCAGAAGAGCGACGTGTACGGGGCCATGATAATC
>JALGYA010000138.1 GCA_029824475.1 Fimbriimonadia bacterium
GGTGAGCTCCTGTTCTCCGATGTTCGCGGTGAGGGGTTTATCCTAGACCAGCCGGAATCCCAAGGTGCAGACGTACTGGTTGTTGGGCTGAATTTTGGATGCGGCTCGTCACGTGAGCACGCTGTGTGGGCTCTCCAGCAGGCTGGATTCAAGGCTGTGATCTCCCGCGCGGAGCCTGATGCCCCTGGATTCAGCGACATCTTCCGCAACAACTCTGGGAACTGCGGTCTGCTCCTCATTGAGCTGCCACCCGGGCCCCACGCCGCCCTCGTGGCCGCTGGAACCGGTTCTGAAGTCTCGATCGATCTGCCGGCTCAGACTGTCAGCTTTGGCGGCGAAACACACAGCTTTGAGATATCCGCCGGAGTGAAGGATCAGCTCATCAAGGGCCTTGATCTTGTCGGAACGACACTCGAATACAGCGGTGCGATCAAGGAGTTTGAATCTGGCTGGTCCTCATTTGCGCCAGATTCCGAGACGCTGACACCAGCCGGGACGTCAAAGGACTAGAACTGACATGAGCATGATCTGTGCAGCCGTGATTCTCGCCATTCCGATGGCAGGCACTCTTCAGGAGCAGAAAGCCGAAGAGAAGGATGAGAAGCACCGGTATATCCGGCAGCGCCTCTTCCAGCTTGACAAGCTCCAGCGCGTCAAAATCAAGGTCAACAAGAAGCACGAGTACAAGGCCTGGGTGATGGATCAGGAGATCAAGCGCCAAGAAGGAATGATGTTCCTTGAGGGCTCTGACTTCAAGACCACGGACGCCATGGTTTTTGCGTTCAAGCAGCCCATGCAGCTCAGCTTCTGGATGAAGAACACCTACGTGGCTCTTGATATCGCGTACTGTGATGCGAATGGCAAAATTCTCAACACCTACACCATGCAGCCGCTCGATGTGACGACCAACTTCCTCAGCAAGGGCAAGGCGAAGTACGCTGTGGAATTCAAGGCTGGCACTTTCCGCAAGAAGGGCATCAAGGCTGGGATGATCATCGAGATTCCTAAGACGGTCAAGGCCAAAGACTGATTTCTTGAGACACAGAAACGGTCGGCTCTAGGTTGGAGCCGACCGTTTGACTTTAAGCCAGCACGTTCAGGCGATCCGCTGAGAGGCCTTGGAAGACGGCATTCGTGTCTGGCGTCTGGAGGCGCTTCTCAAGTACCTCAGCAAGGACTCTGCGGTAGTCCGTTGTGACCTTGAGGTCACCCGGTCCGCTTCGATTCACTTCTGCCAGGCCCGGCCAATCCGTGTAGACCTTCTGTCCGTTTACGCCGCCGCCCATCAGCAGCATCGCGCTGGCGGAGCCATGATCCGTGCCCAGGCTGGCTGTCTCGTTGACCCTGCGTCCAAACTCGGTCTGAACCACGACAGTGACGCGGTCCATGATCGGGCCAAGGTCCTTGCGGAACGCTGCCAGAGCCGGAGCCAGCTCCTGCATCAGCAGAGGCATCCAGCCGATGTCCTTGCCCTGGGCATGGTGCGTATCCCAGCCGTCCATGTCGAGGCAGACGACTTCAAGACCCAAGTCCTGCTTGATTAGGATCGCAGTCTCTTTGAGAGCAGTGTCCATGTGCTTGTCGCCATAGACAGCACCGTTGTCAGGCTTGTAGTCTGCGACGCTGACGTCCTGAAGTGTGTTCACGAGTTTCAGCGTCTCTCGGCCTGCACCTGCTATGAGGTCCTCGCCGCCTTCATAGAGCTTGGTTAGTCGGGCATGCGCCTCTTTGCCGCCTCGGAGCCGGTAGTCCTCAAGGGAAGGGAAGCCGAGGGCGTCAAGAGCGCCTGAGAGCGATTCCTGGGTTCGGCTTGAAATGCCGACAGCCCGCATCGGTGACCGGCGTTCGGGCGTGGCGAGAAGATGTCTCGCCAGCCAGCCTCCGCTGGAGCCAGTTCCCTCAATCTTCTGTCCGCGCTCCATGAGGCTCATCGCCTCGAAGTGCGAGTGGGTCACGTCTCCGGAGCCGACTGCATGGACGACGGCCAAGTCACCGTCATCCCAAGCAGGGCGCAGGGCAGACAGCGCAGGATTAAGCCCAAACTGGCCGTCGAGGTCATAGACATCCTTGTCGGTGAGACCAAGGGAAGGGCGAGCCCTATGGTAGTCGTCGTCCGCGTACGGAGCGACGAGTGAAAGCCCGTCCGCTCCGCCTCTCAAGAAGACGACCACGAGAATCTGGTCATGAACCTGTTCGTCTTGGACGAGCGCCTGTGCCAATGAAGTCCGCTGACCAAGCAGCATCATTCCTCCGGCCGCCGCGGCTGTCATCATGGCTCGCCGTGACATGCGCTCTTCGAGGCCTTCTTCACACGTTGACCATCGTTTATCTATCGCCATTGGAATACTCCTGTTGAGAGGGCAAGGGCCGCCTGTTGGGCCAGGGAAGCAGAGGGGCCACCAGACGCACTGTTAACCGCAGCGACCGTGGAGTGCGCTGCATCCCGATTGAGGATTGCGGAAGCGATCGACTCGTCGCCGATTCGCTTTTTCAGCAGCTTGAGGTCCACTTTCGCATCTGCCATCTTGCCGTGAGTAAGATCGTCAGCAAAGTTCCAGCGAGCCAACAGCGTGTTTGTCCATGCCTCGGGCTCTAAGGGCCAGCCGTCTGGCATTGGCCACAGATAGAGAGGCTGACTCATGTCCACCAAGGCCTTCTGTGTCGGGCTCGTTCCTGTGAGCGGGTTGCCGCCAGCAACGGTGCCGTCAACTGACCGAATTGCTGATACGACGAAGTCGAACGGCCGCTTGAGCACCGGTTCGGCTTCACCCGCTTCTGAGAGCTCAAAGATCTCCCAAAGCACGGTCGTGAGGTCTCCTTCTGAGTCAATGAAGGTTTGAGAGACAGGCCCGACTACACCTGCATCCTCACGCCCCAGGAAGTACGCACAGAGCTTTTTGCTGATGTACCGTGCTGTTGACGGGTGGTTCGCAGCGAGGCTGACCACCATTTCTCCGTCCGTTACGCCGCCTCCGGCTTTGATCGTGACGCCGAGGACTTCTTTGGACTTGAAGTCGTGGAAGTCATCGATGAAGCGGAATGAGCCGACCGGATTCTTGTACTGATCGATCGGGTTGCGCCACTGGCGCCTCTCCTCCGCCCAACCGGTGAAGCATCGGGCGGCCTCCTGGATGTCTGTCTGGGTGTAGGCACCCTCTTCAACACCGAGTGAATGGAGTTCGAAGATTTCGCGGGCGTAATTCTCGTTCGGCTGTGCCTTGACGCTGCTCTGCTGATCGAGGAACAGCAGCATGGCCGTGCTCTTGGCGGAGGCCTGAAGCATGTCTTCAAACTTTCCAAAAACATGCTTGCGAATGACATTCCTCTCATCTTCAGGCTTGCGATAAGCAGCGAGGCCCTTTCGGGCATAGATGGAGAAGTGTGCCGACCAGAAGTCGACCATCCTCTCACGCAGCTGCCAAGGGGAGTGGACGGCCCGCTTGATTCGCGCCTCGTTTAGTTGGCGGATGACATAGTCTTCCGGAATATCCCTCAACTCCCATGCAGGGAAGTTGTTGATATCCATGGCGGCGAGCTGATAGCCGAGGAGGCCCTCATCATCCTGCGGAGCCGCGAGCTGCTGCTCGAACCACTTGCGTCGGCCCTTGGATTTAAGAGCTGCGACTTGGCCAGGAACTGGGCCGAAGCCAAACCTGTTCAGGTGCGCGGAATAAGGCTCGTCGCCGACGGTGGTCGGTGCAACGGGATCGTCAGACTTGCTGACTCCCAAAGTGCCGCACCCTCCAACCAGCCCAACGCCCGCAAGGACGCCGAGCGTTTCGCGGCGAGTGAGGTTCACACGGCCTCCGGCGAGGTCTCCTTAGCTTCTGACTTGCGGATCAGAACAGCAAATCCAGCGCCCATCGACATGATGAGAATCAGTGGGCCGATGAGGACCCAGCCAAAGACCGGGAAGAGGCAGGCGAGGGCGATCAGAATTGAGCCTTTGGAATGGGCTGAGTACCGATTGTCAGCTCCTCCGGCCTCAAGAACTCTGGAGCCGACGAGATTAACGAGCCCGCCAGCACCGACGGACGCCACGAATAGTACGGCCATGAGCGCTAGGCCACCAAGAATCTTCGCAAGAGGATTAGGGGCAGCGAACAGTGCAATTGAGATGATCATGCATGGGATTCCGAACAGGACTCCGTTCAAGAGGGTCTTCCATGGCTTGGATTCGATCTTGGTCGCGGCTCGAGCAGCGCGATCTCTAAAGAGGAGTGAGGACAGCAGGATGCAGCCGAAGACTGCGCCAATGATGGCCGCTATCCCGAAAACGAATGTCATGACTGTGCCAATTAACATCTGATCTCTCCGTGGAGGCTTCCTCCACAACTACAGAGTAAGACGGTTTTCGGTTGCAGAAATTTAGCAGGACTTTTTAGTGTGTTTAGACCTGGGCCTAATTGCTAGGGTAGGAGCCTGCTCGCGGCAGCGATATCGACGTTTCCACCGCTGATAATCACTCCCACTCGCTTGTCCTGGACGTCGATTTTGCCGTCCCAGATTGCTGACATCGCAAGAGCGCCCGTCGGCTCTACAACCAGCTTCATCCGGTCCCAGCAGAATCGCATCGCCTCGAGGATCGCGGAGTCTGGGACTCTCACCATCTGATCAACGTGCCTGGTGATGCACTCGTAGGTGAGTGGGCTGAGAGAAGGCGTTCTTGCGCCGTCCGCGACCGTGTCCGGGTTGTGAACCGAGATGATGCGGCCCTGTTCAAAGCTCTGGACGGCGTCATCTGCAGTCTCCGGCTCTACTCCAATGACCCTGCAGTTAGGGTTTAGCGTCTTCGTGGCGATCGAGACACCACTTAGCAGGCCACCACCCCCGCAGGGCGCGAGCATGACTTCAAATGGTCCAGCCTGCTCAATGAACTCAGCAGCGGTTGTCCCTTGCCCGGCAACGATATGAGGGTGATCGTAGGGAGGGATGATCGTGAGGCCCTTCTCGTCGGCTATCTTGCGGCCGAGGGCTTCGCGGGTGGTCTCATCCCGATCGTAGGCGATTATTTCCGCTCCGTATCCCTCCGTGGCCGCACGTTTAAGCGCCGGGGCATCAGTTGGCATGACTACGGTGACGTGTGATCCAAGCAGCTTGCCAGCGAGAGCGAGCGCCTGTCCGTGGTTGCCGCTGGAAAAGGTGAGGACCCCTCTTGCACGCTCTTCGTCAGTCAGCCGGCTGAGGGCGTTGTAAGCACCGCGAAACTTGAATGCTCCTGCTTTCTGAAAGCTCTCGCATTTGAAATGAGCGTCACAGCCGAATCTCTCGTTGAACGTAGAGCTCGTCATCACCGGCGTGACATTTGCTATTCCACTGATCCTCTCTGCAGCGGATTCGATGTCGGCGAATGAGACGGGCATGGCTGATTTTAGCCGAGGCTTAACTGATTCGGCCCTGGGTGTCTCTTCCCAGGGCCAGATGAATGAGAATGGCAGTGTTTAGCTGGCTGCTTCTTCAGTCACATCAAGAGCGGTGAAGAAGGCTGGATTCAGGGACTTGGCTTTGTCCGCTACGCCCTCAGGATTCTTGTCTGCCATTCCGATGCATGACGTGCAGCACATGTAGTAGCGGACGCCGTCGACATCTACGTGCCCCAGGGCTCGCTCGATCGGAGTGGGAAGATTCATGAGAGGGCAGTTGACATCGCCATTCGAATCGATGAAGACAGCCAGCTCCTGACCCTTCTCGTCGGTGACAGTCATCGGCTTGGACTCGGCCGGCTCCTCGGTCTGCTGGGTCGCTGCGTCAGCCTCGGTGGAAGAGCAGCCTACAAGGCAAAAAATAGCAGCAACAGCAGTGACCGAAAGGAGTCTGGGGAACATGTACAAAAGTATGATGGATTGAGCGGCCTGCCTGGGTCAGTTGGGGCCTGCAATAATGATGATGTATGCCGATCAGTCTTTCAAATCGGGCAGCTGAGATGCCCGCCAGTCCCATCCGCAAGCTGGCTCCCTTTGCTGCCGCTGCCAAAGCCCGCGGAATGGAGATCTTCCACCTGAACATTGGCCAGCCTGATGTCGCCAGCCCGCCCGAATTCTGGAAGGCGCTGGATGAAGCTGATCACACAAATGTAGCCTACAGCCCTTCTGAGGGGATTCCGGAGCTGCGAGAAGCGATGGCGAAGGACTACCAGAAGAAAGGCATCAACGTCACGCCAGAGCAGATTCTGACGACGACTGCCGGTTCTGAGGCACTGGTCTTTGCTATGACGGCCATCCTGAATCCTGGTGAAGAGGTGATCGTCCCCGAACCGATGTATGCCAATTACATCGGATTCGCTGTCATGGCAGGCGTCAAAGCCGTGCCGATTACGACACACATTGAAGACGGCTTTGCCCTCCCGTCTGTGGAGGATTTTGAGGCGAAGATCGGGCCGAAAACGAAGGCGATCCTCGTCTGCAATCCCGGCAACCCGACTGGCACGGTCTACACCGACGAGCAGCTGGAGGGCCTGCGAGACCTGGCGATCAAGCACGACATCTTCCTGATCGCAGACGAGGTCTATCGCGAATTCAACTACACCGGCAAGCCGGTGAAGTCGATGCTGCAGCTCGAAGGCATCGATGACCGCGTGGTGATGATCGACTCGGTCTCTAAGAAGTGGTCACTCTGCGGCGCACGGCTCGGCTTCCTAGTCTCACGCAACGAAGAGGTGAACCAGACAGCTCTGCGAGCTGCCCAGGCTCGACTCTCCCCGCCCACCCTAGGCCAGATCGGCACAATGGGAGCCCTGACGACCCCAGCCTCCTATTACGAGGACGTGCGGAGCGAGTACATGAAGCGGCGTGACCTCCTGGTATCTAGACTGAGGGCGATGGATGGGGTTGTATGCCCGGATATCAACGGAGCGTTCTACGCGACCGTGAAGCTGCCGGTCGAGGACGCTGATCACTTCTGCGAGTGGATTCTCGGTGAGTTCGATCTGAACGGCAAGACTGTCATGATGGCTCCGGCTTCTGGCTTCTACGAGACGCCCGGTCTTGGCAAGCAAGAGGTGCGCATTGCGTACGTTCTCAATTGCGAGAAGCTCGGCGAAGCGATGGACTGCGTGGAAGCTGCCCTGAAGCAGTATCCCGGTCGAACCAACTAGGCACAAAAAAAAAGCCCCTGCTCTCTATGAGAGCAGGGGCTTTGAGTTCTAGATGACTTGAAGTCTTAGTAGCTGGGCTTCTGGAGCCAGGCTTTCGGGATCGGCTTGAGGCCGCAAAGAACCTTTGCGAACTCTTCGCTCTTCATCACTGACGTAGCGACGACCAGCTTGACCTTGCCGTGCGGCGTGCGTACGTGCACAGTCTGCAGGTTTGCGTGCTGCATCCTGTTCTTCGTCGGTGCGCGGAACTTCCACTGCCCGGAATGGCGGTGACGAATGTGCTTCGCTTTGTTTCCGCGTTTGCCGCTGACTTGACAGACTTTTGCCATGATGAACTCCACGGGAGAAAAACTCCTCCCAGCGGTCCGCTATGGTACTCAACCTAGCGAAGCCGCTTCAAGGGGACTAAGCCTCTTGGCTGCCAAGAGACTCAGCAAGCATGAGGTGGTTCCCATCCGGATCATAGAACATCACGAGCTTGACGAGGCCCGGAAGGACCACCATCTCATCGACTTTGACTCCAGAGGCCTTGAGGTAGTCCATGGACTCCTGAGCGTTGGGTGTGCTCCAGGTGACGGTTCCGCCGCCTTCGACCTTCGGCTCCTCAACCTGGCTGAGGCCGACAAAGACGCCTTCGATGGTGGTCGACATCTCGCACCAGCCGTAGTCGACGACTTCGTATTTGAGTTCAAAACCGAGGTGCTTGGCGTACCAAGCCTGGCTGGCCTTCATGTCTGAGACCTGGTAGGCGATCGTGGCTTCTGCCTGGACGTTTGCGTTATTGGACATTTTTCAACCTCGCTTCACTGCGATAGAGCTATAATAACACAGAAACAGAAGGTCCTAACAAAAATGATCACACTTTCTGATTTGACCGACAAAAAGTGGGCGATCCGGAGCTTGGCGATGATGAGCGAACTTCGCGGCGTTAGGTTTGTTCATCTGGTGCGAAGTCTTGGTG
>JALGYA010000342.1 GCA_029824475.1 Fimbriimonadia bacterium
CGCTGCCGATAAAGCCGCATCCGCCAGTCACAAGGATCTTCATTTTCTTCCTGTAAGGTGAGCCGGAGTCGATCCGTCAACCTAACCAGGCCCATTTTGACAAATCGGGGCCAGCTCCAGCACTACCAACACGATTCAGGGGCCAAACGCTCCCTCACCGGTCGATCGGCTCAGGGTAGCCGTCACTCCGGATCATGCGGCCCACGGCCTGGAAGGCATAGATGTCCTCGTGGTGGATCGAACCGTCCGGGAGTGGCCCGGTATTCATCAGCAGATTGCAGTCTTCACCAAATGCCTTGCCCAGCAGGTCGTAGACCACTCCCGGCTTTTTGTGATTGCCATCGTCATCAAACTTGCAGGCCCATCCCGACGGCTGGAGCGTGTCGCAAATCTCGTTCCACTTAGACTTGTTTGATGCCCAGGCTTTGGCAGCGATAGCCGCGTTGGCATCGCCGTGATTCCTTCTGACAATCGACTCCAGGGAATTGCCATGCCGCTCGGGCGCAGCGAAATCTTCCGTGCCCGTCGCCCCCTGTTTGAACGAAATCAGCGCGTGTGGCTGAAGGCTCCCGATGAGCTCGTAAGTCTCGTCGATCGGGAATAGATCAGGGCGGGCGTAGTACCCGATGATCGGATCGAGCCAGATTCCGGCGATGTCACCGTAATTTGTCAGCAGTTCTTTCATCTGCTGGTGCACGAAATCGATGTAGTGCTGAGAGTCAGAATCCGACTGCCACTTGTATTCAGGCTGCGGAGTGGCGTAGTCCGGTCGAGCGATGTAGACGTACTCGTTCGGGTAGAAGTAAGGCGTCTGCCAATCAGCCGCATAAGAGTAGTAGAGGAAGAGGCCGAGCCCTTTTGCCTGACACTGTTCCGCAAGCTCACCGACCAGGTCACGGCCTGCCGCAGTATCCGCCGAATTGAATTGCGAGTGTTTCGAGTGGAAGAGGCAGAAGCCGTCGTGATGCTTGCTCGTGATGTTCACGTACTTCATCCCGGCGTCAAGGGCAAGGTCCGTGATGAAGTCAGCATCGAAGTCCTTGGGGTCGAAGCTGTCCGTCAGATTTGCGTACTTAGCCACTGGAATGCGCTCCTGAAGTTGGACCCAAGCTCCCCGGCCATACTCGCTGTAAAGTCCGTAATGCATGAAGAGGCCGAACTTGGCGTCCTTAAACCAAGCAAGGGCCGCATCGCGAGGGCTCCTTGCATAGATATCTTCGTAGCCTCGCAGGTGGCTGGGGACGCTCTGCTCAGAACCGGCTGCGCAGACAGACTTGCTGAGCTGGCTGAACCCGACTCCGGCGGCTAAGGCTGACTGTAGGAACTCTCTTTTTGTCTGCTTCATCATCAGAATCCTCTATCGGTCGATCGGCTCTGGGTAGCCGTCTCGGCGAATGATTCGGCCTGACTCCCGCAGGGTGGCCACATCCTCTTTGTGGATCGACCCATCTGGCAGCGGACCAGTGTTCATAAGCAGTCCGCAATTCTCCCCGAATGCCTCACCCAGAAGCCTGCGCAGCTCATCTGGCTTTTTGTGATTTCCGTCGTCACCAAACTTGCATCCCCACGCGCCCGGCTGGAGCGTGTCGCAGATTTCGTTTCTCTTGGGCTTATTCGATGCCCAGGCTTGACGCGCGATCTTCGCGTTCTCATCCCCGAACTGCCTCCTCACATTCTCCTCCAGGGATCTTCCGTGTCGTTCTGGTGTAGCAAAGTCCTCGGTGCCTGTTGCGCCCTGCTTGAATGAGATCAGCGCGTGCGGCTGCAGCTTGCGGACCAGCGCATAAGTATCGTGGATGGGGAAGAGGTCCGGCCGCGCGTAGTAGCCCATGATCGGGTCGAACCAGATGCCGGCCAGGTCGCCGTAGTTGGTCAGCAGCTCCCTGAGCTGTCCGTGCACAAAATCGATGTAGTGCTTCGAGTCCTCGTCCTTCTCCCACAGGTATTCGGGCTGCGGCTCCTTGTAATTCGGGCGGCCCATGTTCTTGGCAAACTCTCGGG
>JALGYA010000006.1 GCA_029824475.1 Fimbriimonadia bacterium
CTCATCGAGTTTGGTGACGTCAACTGCCCGGCTTGCCGACACACACACACAATGATTTCGGAGCTTGTGGAGCTGAACAAGGACAAGATGTCCTACTCGTTCCGTCACATGCCTCTGGCGCACCTGCCCGGTCATGAAACGAGCGCACAGGCGGCCCTCATCGCCGAAGCTGCAGCCGAAAAAGGCCTTTTCTTCGAATACCTTGAGGCGGTCTACGATCACGACAACGATGCGCGAGTCAAAGACGTGGATCAGCTCATCAAGATTGCCGCCGAGATTGGATTGAACACGACGGGGCTGGACGAGAGGATTAAGTCTGCTGAGAGCAGCCTCTTTGCGTCGATGACCCTCGACACTTCGGTCGCAATCGATGCTGGCATCACACAGACTCCGACATTCATCCTGATCATGAAGGGCCATCCCACAAAGGCTGCAACTGCGGCCAGCATGGCGCGCCTGCTCGGCCAAGAGCCGTACAGGTCCTACCTCGATAAATGACGAAGAAGCCCCGTATCTGCGTTGCGATGTCTGGGGGGGTCGACAGCAGTGTTGTCCCCATCATTCTCAAAAAGCGGGGCTTCGATGTCATCGGCGTGACGATGCAGATCTGGCAGGAGAGCCAGTGCGACCCCCGTCACGCCGGATGCTGCTCGCTCGGCGCAGTAGAGGATGCAAGGCGCGCAGCCAGCATCATCGGAATTCCGCACTACGTGGTCAATTTCAAGGACGCGTTTCGCTCAGCCGTCATCGATGAGTTCATCGATGAGTACGGCAAAGGCCGAACTCCGAATCCCTGCGTCACCTGCAACCGCGAGATCAAGTTCGACGCCCTGCTGAACAAGGCTGCCGAGCTCGGCTGCGACAAGCTGGCGACGGGCCATTACGCCAGAGTCCGTTACGACAAAGCAAAAGACCGGTGGCGCTTGATGCGCACACGCGGCGGAAACAAGGATCAGAGCTACGCGCTCCATATGGCCACCCAGGAGCAGCTGAGCCGGTTGATCTTCCCGCTGGGTGAGCTGGACGGGAAGCACGAAACACGCGAGATGGCAAGGGCCGCTGGGCTCGGTGTTGCGGATAAGCCCGACTCCCAGGAGATCTGCTTCGTATCCGAAGCCGGCGGCTACCGGCAATTCCTCCGCAAGGAGAACCCGCAGATGTTTGAGAAAGGCGAGCTGGTCAGTCCGGGCGGGGAAGTTTTGGGCGAGCACGAAGGCACTGCGGACTTCACGGTCGGCCAGAGAAGAGGGCTTGGAGTTGCTGCCGGCCGACCGCTCTACGTGATCAGCATCGATCCAAAAAGCAGAAAAGTCGTCGTCGGTGACGACGACGACCTCCTCAGACAGCGTGTCGATTTGGAGCTTGTGACCTGGAGCGGCTGGGGCCCAGAAGACTGCCCAATGAAGGTTGATGCGAAAATCCGCTACAACATGGCGCCGCAGCGAGGCACTCTCTTCGCAGAGCCTGAGCCGCATATCATCTTTGATAAACCAGTGCGTGCTGTCACTCCCGGGCAGACCGCTGTCGCTTATCGGGGACAGTCTGTCGTGGCAGGCGGTAGAATCCTAGACTCGAGATGAGCGATTTACCAGCTTGGATAATGGTCGGCATACTGTCGGTCACGCTGCTGCTTTTGATCGCAGTGCTTATTGCGCTGAGTTCAATTAAGAAGGCGGCGAAGGAGCTGGAGAAGCGGGCAGAGGCTCTGGAAAAACGTGCCGCAGAGCAGCAGGCCCAGTTGGCCGAAATGCGCGCCGCGATGGAGGCCCATGACAGTGACCCGCTCATCGACGCCTTTGAAGTTCTTTCGCAGTGGAAAGAGAAGGGTCCGATGAGGACGTTTACCGGCCTCGCCATCAAAGTTTTTGGGTCATACTTAAAGCGCAGGAAAACCAAATCCCTGCCAGCTCCCAAGAGCTGATTTCCTGGTGAAATTCAAATGGCTGGATCAGAAGATAGAAACGCGTTGATGTACCTCCTTGCAGGCTTTGGCCTCGGTGCCCTCATCGGTGCACTCGCCGGTATTCTCTTTGCGCCCAAAGCAGGCGCTGAGACTCGAAAACAGCTTGGTGAAAAGATTGACGATAGCAAGCACCAGGTTGGAGAGTGGATCAAAGAACAGCGAGCGAAGCATTCGCACGCTGACGATGATTCCGAAAAGGCTGGCGCATAACTGCCTGAAGGGCCTCTATGGCCAACTGGCGCATCCTCCTTTGGGCGACCATCGTCCTGGCCGCTCTGGGCCTGCTCTATGCGGTTAGGGCTATTCTCCTGCCGTTCGCGTTGGCCTGGATCATCGCGGTGCTTCTTGAGCCGGTCGTGCGCCGGATGCGGCTCAAGGGTCTCTCTCGTGGCCTGAGCGTCACGCTCATCACCATCGGTTTTTTTGTTGCCGTTGGCGGCCTGCTCGCCGCGTCTGCGCCTCGAGTTACCGGCCAGTTGAGCGAATTAAGAACCAGGGTCCAGACACTCGCTGATGCGGCGGCTGCTGAAAGTCGCGACAGCAGCCACTTCTCACGCTGGAATCCTGCTGTTCGCGCTGAGCCTCCAGGACCGCTGGGAATGGTTGATCGCACGCTTGACCGCTTAGCTCCGTCCATGGGTCGGCTCGGCTTGCCCTCATCTCGCCGGGCGATCATGGAGCAGTACGTCGAGCCTCAACAAGAGGAGATCGCCACTGCTGCAGCCACTTTCTTTAACGGCTTCGTCCGGATGATTGGCGGAGCGGCTTCGCAGATGTTCATGCTGCTGCTCGTGCCGCTGCTGGTCTTCCTATTCCTCATGGACATGGAGAAGATTCAGGTTCAGACAGCCTCCTGGATCCCACCCTCGATCCGAGCGGGCACCCTCTCCGTGTTCGCTGACATTGGCGGAGTCTTCAAGAAGTTCTTGCGCGGCGTCACGATCAATATCGCGATCTACTCGACTGTGATGGCTCTACTGCTCTCCATCATCGGCGTGCCCTATTCGCTGGTTCTGGCTATCGTCGCTGGGATCTTCTATCTGATTCCGATGATCGGCCAGTGGTTCACGGTTCCCGTAATTCTGATCGTCGTGGGAATGTCAGGGCAGAGCAGGGGCTGGTTTATCGGCTTCGAATCGTCGTGGGTGTTCGGCATCGCTGCAGCCACGATCTTCATCCTGGTCTCGATGGTCTACGACATGGGCGTCAACCCGAGGGTCGTGGGCAAGTCAGTCGATCTTCACCCGCTGGTCTCGATGTTCGTGGTCTTTAGCGGCGGGGCACTGTTTGGTCTTCCCGGCATGGTGCTGGCATTCCCCATTGCGGGATCGCTCAAGGTGACTCTGACGAGGCTGCTCAAACTCACTGGTCAGGCGCAGGCTGATGGGCAGGAGCTTCCTGCCGTGCCGCTTCGTCATCGCCACTCCGCGCGTGAAGGCTAAAAGATTACGTCTGCCAGCTTCCAGACGACCATTCCGAAACTGAGAATGGCTCCAAGCAGCGGAATAATCCGCGGGTAATCAGGTGCGCCCTCAGGTCCGGGGCCACGTGTTTTAATTCTGAGAAGCGCTAGATTCACCAGAGTAAAGACAACCAGCAGAAGCATGGAGGTGATGGATGCCAGGTTCCCCAATGATCCAGCGTAAGCGAACAGCAAAACTGAGCAGGCGACAATAATCGTCGCGACGACAGGCGTCCGGGTTCGCTTGTTCAACCCACCTAGGAAAGCGGGCAGTGACCCTTGCCTGGTCATGCCGTAAATCACTCTTGAGCCCATGATGATCTGGACGAGGCCCCCGTTGACAATCGCCAGAATCCCAATCAGCGAGATGAGTCTGGAGTCGAGCCGCGTGGTCTGCTCGAACACTGCCGCCAGGGGAGCATTGCTTGCTCTGATTCCCTCAATGTCCATGCTTCCCACCATGACCAAAGCCAGCAGCACATAGATGATTGAGGAAATGCCCAATACGGTGAGGATCGCCTTCGGCATGATCCTTGTCGGCTCCTTGACTTCCTCCGCCATGTTCACCATGTCCTCAAAGCCAATAAACGCGTAGAAGGCGACGAGCGCACCTCCAAGCACTCCGGACGACAGAATGGCCCCAGTCAGGGGTGGGGCGGTTGAAAAGACATCTGGGAGCCGAGACAGCACCCCCGATCCGGAGAAGATGACTGCCAGCAGGCCGAGGACTTCAATCACTGAAATCGTCGATGCGACTCCAACAGAGACTCCGACTCCCAGCGACGCGACGAATCCAAAGATAAGCGTGAGGCCGACGACGATCACGACCCGATCCAAGGCGACAATCTCCTGGACGTAGCCGACAGCACCATTTACGATGGTCGCGGCAGAGACGATGCCTGAAATCACGACGAGCAGCCCTACCACCGTGGACAGGTGCCGTCGCTGGAAGGCTTCTCTGACAAACAGCGCCTCTCCCGCGCTCTTCGGATATCGAGCAGAGAGCTCGGCCAGTGACATCGCGCTGAAAAGCGCAACAAGCGCGGCGATGAAGAATGCAAGAGGCGTGTAGAGTCCAGCATCAGCTGCGACCTCACCGATCACAGCATAGATGCCTGCTCCAACGACCGTTCCCAGCCCGTAAAGCACCAGCATCGTGAACGTCAGCCTTCGTGATGGCTTAGTTCTTTCCTGTTCGCGCTGAATCGCTTTTATTGGCAACGCCTTATCCGCCCGCCGTTGCCCTGGCTTTGAGTCGCTGAAGCCTTGCCGCTAGATCTTCGGCTTCCAGAGTTACTTTCTGAGGACCGGAAGAGAGCTGTGCCTCCAGGGTCACCGGCTCAATTTCCAGTCTCAACTGACCATCTTGATCACGGAAGTCGAGGATCAGGAAGTCCCCTTTTCCTTCGGATGAGATGAGCTGGTCGAGATCGTATTCCCACTTTTTCAGGCCTGCCATCACCTGCAGATACTCATCCGTGAACACAACTTTAACGCGCTTGTCGGTGTCCACGAGTTTGCCTTGGCCCTTCCAGATCAGCTCTGTGTTGCGGTCTGAAAAAGACAGGTCACCTCGGCTGTACCCGGCAGAAAGTGCCGCCAAAACTCGGTCGTCAAGATCTGATTCCTGGCCCGCTTCTGGCAGACCTTGTGCCGCCCTGTGCCAGTCCTGCAGAGACTTCACTTCACCCTTCATGGCGGTGAGTGTCGCGTTGGTGCTTCGGATCAGCGCAAGGCTCTCTCCCTCTGTGTCGAACTCAGTACCGCAGGCGTGACAGACCGGCCCAGGATTTCCGCTCAGTTTGCCGACTCCTAGGTGCTTGATGTCGTGCTCCGTCATCAGGCGCCCCAGGTTCTCGTCTGCAAACCCGTAAGGGTCCTCAACGCCATCAGCAAGGAGGGTTAGCGTACGGTCTTCGGCGTGCCAATCGGCTCCGCAGCAGCTGCACGCTGCGTTGCCGGAGTCTGGGTTGAGTCCCGCAGCGACTCTTGCCCACTCATCGGGAAAGAGGACAGTCCACCCATCGTTGAGCGGATCGTCGGTCATCCGCTGCCGCCGACCGTCTTCGAGCGTGTCGAACTGGGCATGGCAGACATCACACTCGTCGACGTCTGCGGGTCGGCCAGCCCGCTTTTCTAAGTCGAGCCAAGCCACTTCCGTGCCGTCTGCGAGAAGCGCTTTGTCATCCTTGATTTCAGCTCGCCAGCCGTTCTCAGCAACGTACGCTGCCGGTTTTGACCAGGGGAATTTGCCTTTTTCGGCATGGACTCTGAGCAGAGGATCTGTTGGGCAGAAGGCGAGGGGGCCGTCTGGCTGAACCTTCTTCAGCACACCGACACGGCATGACGGGCAGAGCTTTGGTTCGATCCTGCGCGGCTCGATCTTGCCCTTGCGGCAGACCGGGCAGACGCCGTGTCGAAGAGGCTTTGGATAATCAAGAACATCTCCGCAGCACGGGCAGGCGTTTGGTTCGAACCGGAAGACCTTGAGCCTCGATAGCTTTTCGTCGAGTTCGCTGAGATCTGCATCGTCGGCGGCTGACTCCTCTGGTTTTTTCAAGAGCTCCCTAAGTGCAGGGGCGGATGCTGGCCTATCCTCAAGGTTTATCGCCAATCCAGCCTCGATCGCCGAAGCGAGCCGCGCTGGGGTGTCAGGCCGGATGCCTCGAATCGCCACCAACGGCTCGCCTGCGGCCCTCGCCACTGCATTCGTCGGCGGCTCACCCGCCAAGAGCGTGTAGGCCGACGCGCACAGCCCATAGATGTCAGTGCCTGGCCCGCGCTTGGCCCGCTGCGTCATCTGTTCAATCGGTGCGTAGCCAGGCGTGTACTGGACAGTGTGCGAATGCGTCAAATCCGCATGCCACTCGCGTGCAGAGCCAAAGTCGATCAGCATCGGTGAGCCGTTAGGCTTGATCAGAATATTGGAGGGCTTGACATCTCTGTGGAGCACGCCTTCGGCGTGGAGCGCTTCCAGACCATCGAGCAGCGGCATCAGGATGTCGAACACATCCTCTGCGGCTAGTCGCCCCGTTGACATCAGAACCCGCTCCAAGGTCATGGCACCCTCGACATATTCCATCACGCAATAAGCAGTGCCGTGTTCCTGAAGAACGGCGACGTACTTCGGTGCTTGGGGGATGGTCAGGTTCTGCAGCAGCTTCGCTTCTCTGAGGAACTGGTGGCGCAGCCGCTGCCACGCCGATGGCCCGATGCTGCTGGTTTCAAGGCCGAGCAGCCCCGTTCGCCGGAGCCCTTCCGGTGCCAGCTCCTTGATGGCGACCGCCTTGCGGCTGACCAAATCCTCCGCTAAGTACGTGATTCCGAATCCGCCGCGACCCAGAACCGAGCGAATCGCCCACCTGTCGGCGAGGATCGTCTCTTCGGGGAGCGGAATCGGGTCGTGACTCATGCTGAAAACATCCCTGGTACCGGCCGGGAATGTGGCTTGACGGGGCTGGAAAGCGATAGACTTACACCAATTATGACCGCGTCCCTCCTGGCATTTGCTGTGATGTCAACAGCCTATCGGTTTGAACCTGGCGTGGAGCACGAATACATGCTCAAGACCACGTTTGAGGGCTTCATCCCGATTCTTGGCGGCGTTGAAGGCACGGCTGGAGTGGAGATCGGGTTCACCGTTATGGGCGGACCGATGAAGGAGGGGCACCAGACGGCTGCCAGCGAATTGACATCCTTCGTCTTGAAGTTCGGCGGCGAGCCGCTGCCACTCGGATTGGATGCCGCGCAGGAGTTTTTCCCAAAGACGACCGTTCAGTTGAGCCCGCTGGGGAAGGTGCTCAAGACCGACGCACCAGACAAGGACCTGCCTGTCAAGCTGCCTGGCCTCGATGCACAGAAGTTTCCGGACTTCACATACCTCCCCATCCTGCTGCCTGAGGAGGGCTTGGTAACAGGCGGGAAGTGGTCGTTCGAACGGATATTCGGCGGCAGCCCGCTCAAGTACGACTGCACGGTCGAAAGCCTTGCTGGTGATCTGGCAAAGATCAATGTGAAGGTGGAGCAGAAGTACGAGGTCTTCGAGGACGACGCGCTCCAGGTTGTCAAAGAGGAGGCTGATGCAGCCGTTCTGGCCAAAACGGTCATGTCGGGTTCTGGTCAGGTCCAGTTCGACACCAAGCGGGGTCTGGTCGTGAAGTCGCTGATCAAGGCGGCGGCTGAGACTGAAGTAACCGATTTAGCAACGAAGGAAGTGACCACGAGGTCATTGAACACCGAGTATCGGTCCGATCTGCTGCCCATCGATCCTGAGGTCTATTAGCGGATGAACAGGGCTGAGCGAGCCGCGCTTCTGCGAGCTGAAATCGAACGGCATAACCGCCTCTATCATCACGAGGATTCGCCGGAAATTTCGGACACTGAGTACGACAGGCTTTTTCAAGAACTGGTTGAGATTGAGGCACAGGATCCTTCACTTCAGACACCTGACAGCCCGACTCTGCGGGTTGGATCTCAGCCGAGCGAAGGGTTTGAGGAGCACTCGCATCTGCTGCCGATGCTTTCGCTAGACAACGCCTTTGGTGAGGATGAGCTGCGAGCCTTCGACGAGCGGGTCAAGAAGGGGCTGGAGACTGAGGACGAGATCGAGTATGAGATCGAGCTGAAGTTCGACGGGCTTTCACTTTCACTCACCTATGTCGATGGGCTGCTCGTGACCGGGGCCACGCGTGGGGACGGAACGACTGGTGAGAACATCACTGAGAATGTCCGCACGATCCGAGACATTCCTTTGCGCCTGAGAAACGGCCCCATGGGATCGGTTGAGATAAGGGGAGAGGCGGTGATGTTTAAGTCGGTTTTTGACGATTTGAACAGGACCCGCGTCGAGGCAGGAGAGCAGGCCTTCGCGAATCCACGCAACGCTGCTGCCGGCGGCATGCGCCAGCTCGACAGCCGTCTTGCAGCCGAACGCAAACTTAGCTTCTTCGCCTACGGAATCGGTGCAGGCGATGCGCCTGGTGATGGCACCCAGCTCGGCATGCTGCAGGCCCTCACAGAGATGGGATTCCCGAATAGGGCGGATGCTATGGTGTTCAAGGGCGTCAAACCGCTGATGGAGCGGATTGCCGCGATCATCGATTCGCGTCCGGACCTGCACTACGGCATCGACGGCTGTGTGATCAAGGTGAACAACCTCGCCGATCAAGTCAAGCTGGGCAGCACCGCTCGTGGCCCGCGCTGGGCGATCGCTTACAAGTTTCCCTCCGAGCAGGCGTTCACGGTCTTGAACGAAGTGACTTGGCAGGTCGGACGCACCGGAGTCGTGACGCCGGTTGCTGAGCTTGAGCCGGTGTTTGTTGGCGGCGTCACAATCAGCAGGGCGACGCTCCACAACATGGAGGAGATGGAGCGCAAAGATGTCCGGCCCGGCGATACGGTCATCGTTCAGCGCGCAGGTGACGTCATCCCAGAAGTCGTAGGGCCAGTGCTGGCTAAGCGGTCGGAGAGTGCTTGCCTTGCTGCGGCTCCAACTCAATGCCCAGCATGTGGGACAGAACTCACTTCAGAGGAAGATCAGGTCGCGCTGCGGTGCCCCAACAAGCGGGCTTGCCCTGACCAGCTCCAGACAGGACTAGCTCATTTTGCGAGCCGGACTGCGATGGATATCGAGGGTCTGGGTGAAAAGCAGATCGAGCGGTTCCTCCAGGAAGGGCTGATCACCGACATCGCGTCGATCTATCGACTCCATGAGCATGAAGAAGCTTTGAAAGAGATGGACCGCATGGGTGAGCAGTCGATTGCGAATCTCCTTGAGGGGATCGAGAAGTCCAAGAGCCAGCCGCTGGCGCGGCTGATTTTTGGGATTGGAATCCGGCAGGTTGGATCGCGGACTTCGGTGGACCTGGCTCGTGAATTTGGATCGCTGGCTGGGCTTGCGGCGGCCTCTGAAGATGACCTGATCGAAGTCGACGAGATCGGCCCCAAGATTGCCGCTGAGATCAGCGAGTGGTTCGATGAGGACGAAAACAGATCGCTCGTCACTGATCTGCAGAAACTTGGGCTGAATCCGACGCAGGAGAAGCCTGAAGCGGACGGCCTCCTGGCTGGCCAGATCATCGTGTTCACCGGCAAGCTTGAAATCAAGACCCGGAAGGAAGCTGAAGAGCTGGTTCAGAGCCTGGGAGGCAAAGCCTCCGGTTCGGTGAGCGCGAAAACAACACTGCTTGTCGCCGGGCCTGGTGCGGGAAGCAAGCTGAAGAAGGCACAGGATCTCGGCGTGGAGGTGACGACCGAAGAGGAGTTCTTCAGCCGCCTTCCGGAGGAAGAGGCCTGAATCAGTTCAGCATCGCCATCTCCCAGAAAGAACTTGACGTGCCGCTCTGTGCGATCAGTGGCCAGGTGTTCCGCTGGGAGCGAGAATCGGACGGTCGGATCTATGGTGTAGATGGGGGAAACGTCTACTGGGTGGCGATTTCAGACGATCACCTCGACGTTGAAACCAACGCCACAGAACAAGCTTTCAAGGACCTGTTCCGTCTGGAGCAGAGCCTTGACAAGATCTTCCAAGAGATCCTAAGCCTCGGCCCAGAACTAGAGCCCTACGCCGAAGGCTATCCCGGCCTGCGGATCATGAAGCCGTCCTGCCCGGTTGAGGTTGCCATTTCCTTCCTCTGCAGCCCCAACAACAGCCTCCACCGCATCGTGCCGATGGTGAAGAAGCTGGCAGAGAGAGGCGATCTGATCCTAGAAGCCCACGGGCGAGCGCCGCGCCGCTTTCCAGAAACAGAAGTTATCGCTGGCATCTCCGAACAAGAGCTGCGAGACGAGAAGTTCGGCTACCGAGCCAGAACCATCCCGGACATCGCCAAACAGATGTCCGCCAGAGGCGGACGCAGGTGGCTGGAGGATCTGATCAACAGCGACTATGAACACGCACACAGTGAACTGACCAGCCTCAACGGGGTCGGCCCCAAGCTCGCTGACTGCATCGCTCTGTTCGGGCTGAACTTCACAGAGGCTGTCCCTCTCGACACCCATATCTGGCAGTCGGTAGGCAGGCTCTATTTCCTGGACCTAGCAGGCAAGGCCGTGACGCCCCAGCGGTACGCTAAGGTCTCACTGTTTCTGCGAGACAGGTTTGGGCCGCTCGCAGGATGGGCACAGCAGCTCCTGTTCTTCGACAGCCTTACCAGGCAGCGTGCCACAATCGAAAAATGATCTTAGGCGCCGTGGCTATGCTTGCTCTGTCAGATTGGGGCACACCTGCTGAGCTCTGCAAGCTCGACAACGAAGAGATCACGGAAAGCTCTGGCATCGCGCCGAGTTGGGTGACTCCCGACGCCTACTACACGCACAACGACAGCGGCGACACGGCCCGTTTCTTCCGGTTCACCCAGGATGGCAAGGTCGACGGGATCTTCAACTTGGCGGGAGTCGGCGCTGTCGACTGGGAATCGATGTCGACCGTCAAGATTGGGCGATCAAACTTCGTCTATCTGTGCGATGTGGGCGACAACGCGCGCAAGCGAGAGTTCGTCACCATCTATCGAGCAAGAGAGCCGATAGGTGAAAGTAAGGCGATTGAAGAGTTCCTGACGCTGACTGTCACCTATCCCGATGCTCCCCATGACTGCGAGGCAGTATTCGCCGAGCCGGGAACGGCCAACATCTGGCTTGTCACAAAAGCCCGTGAAGGGGTGACTTATGTGTACCGGATCAATGACGCCCTTGCCTCAGGTGAATACGAGGCTGAAGCATTGGGCACGCTCCCCGTCGACACGGGGGGATTGGGTGGAAAGCTTGTCACCGGAGGGGAGGCATCGCCGGACAGCAGTGCTGTGATTTTGCGGACGTACACAGGAGCTCTTGAATACGCGATCGAAGGCGACTTCGAAGAGTGGACATCTGCCGAGCCGACCGCGGTGACACTGGCCAAAGAGAAGCAGGGCGAGGCTATCTGCTACAGCACAGATGGCGGCCAAGTCCTGACATCGAGCGAAGGGCAGCCCTGCCCGGTCACCGTTCTGAAGAAGAGAAATTAGCCCTATTTGAACCTGAGGGTGTCCCAATGGCCTCCAAATTGCCTTCAGGTATAGTGATGAGCCCCTCCAAAAGGGCTTGAACTGATCAGGAGTGTGATCTCGATGAAGAGAACTGCCGCAGTTGCTGCCGCCGGAATTCTGATGCTCTTTGTGAGCCCGGTGCTTGCAGCACAAAACCCCCTCAACCGCGTCCGTGTCGCTGTGCGCACGGAGAGTGAGGCCATTCCGTACGCGGTGAAATATCGCTTTAACGCGGACCTGGCCAAAGGCGAGGTTAAGAAGCTCTTCTTTGGGGAGACAGGTCAAATCCTGCGTCGGTACTCCCAGGTCTTTGTCGACGGCAAGCTTGCCGGCGAGAACCTTGATGAGGAAGTCCGCATTGATGCGATGGATGCCATCTTCGAGATGGGTCCACAGGGATTCGATCCGAAGGCTGAGGCCGTCGATTTCAACAGGGCATCCGTGATGACCTTGGAGGCTACGGCCTATACTCCTGATGCAGGCCGCGGCAAGTACGCTACCGGCATCACGAAGACGGGCAGGAAGGCCGAATATGGAATCGTCGCAGTCGACCCGAAAGTCATCCCGCTCCACACGCTCGTCTTCGTGGAGGGATACGGTTTTGCGATCGCCGCTGACATTGGCGGCGCGATCAAGGGCAACCGGCTCGACGTCTGCATCGAGTCTCACAGGGAAGCAATAAAATGGGGCAGGAAAGACGTGAAAGTCCATGTGTTCCAGGAGAGCGAGCCCTACTCACGCAAGCGGCGCTGACGGCGCTTCTATCTCAGGCTGGCCTCAAGGCGGATAAGAGCCTTGGGCAGCATTTTCTCATCTCATCTCGTGTGATCAACAAGATCATCGACGAGGCTGAGGGCTGTGTTTCTATCATCGAAATTGGGCCGGGGCCGGGTGTTCTGACGCGGCCATTGTCTGAGTGCTTCGGCCAGGTGACTGCGGTTGAGATTGACGAACGGATGCCTGCGTTATTGGAGGAGTCTTCCCCGAAGGCGAACGTGCTCCTCCAGGATGCTCTGAAGACAGATTTTGCTTCGCTAATATCCGAGTTGGACTCACCGTGCGGGATCGTCTCGAACATGCCGTACAACATCACGGGGCCCCTGCTGACGATTGTGGCGGAGCAGAGCCGCCTGATCGACCGGGCTGTCCTGATGATGCAGAAGGAAGTCGCGGAGCGGATCACGGCTCCGCCTGGCGACAGGAATCGAGGTTCTCTTTCGGTGTATCTGGAGTCTCAGTTCACGATCAGGCGTGTTTGTAAGGTGCCTCCGGGAGCGTTCCTTCCTCCGCCGAAAGTGGAGAGTGCGGTTTTGCGCTTTGACCCGCTGCCGGAGCTTCAGCATGGTGTGGATATGGCGTTCTTCAAGCTTGTGCGCCAGGGATTCTCACAGCCGCGAAAGACGGTGACCAACTGCCTCAGCGAGTACGGAAAAGACAAGGTTGTGGCAGTCCTTGATTCGATTGGGCAGGAGCCTTCTGTTAGGCCGCACCAGCTCGAGTTGAAGCACTGGATAGCGCTTCGAAGGGAGCTGGGATGATCACCGCTGAGGGTGTCAAGCATCTCGCTGCCGATGAAGGGTTTGAGCTCTGCGGAGTTACGCCTGCTGGCCCGCCTGAGGGCATCGAATTCTTCGAGTCTTGGATAGAGAAGGGATATGCGGGGTCGATGGGCTGGCTTGCAAAATCGGTTGAACTGCGGTCGACTCTGGAGTCTCTATTGCCTGGAGCGAAGTCCGTGATCGCTTGTGCTGCTGTCTACAATCAGCCGAACGAGCCTGTTCCAGGCCAGCCGCGAATAGCCAAGTACGCGCTGGGGCGCGACTATCACAAGGTGCTCAAAGGGCGGCTTCACCGAATGAGGCGCGCCTTGGCTGAGCAGGCTCAAGAGGCGGAGTGGCGAGTCTGTGTGGACTCTGCGCCGATGCTGGAGCGCGAATGGGCGCATCGGGCGGGCATCGGGTGGTTTGGGAAAAATACTTGTTTGATCAACTCCCAGCGCGGCAGCTGGTTCCTGCTTGGATTTCTGTTGACGACGTTGGATCTGGATTCAGACGCTGCTGCTGAGGGAGGTTGTGGGACGTGCAAAGCCTGCATCGAAGCCTGTCCGACGGGAGCGATAATCCAGGAAGACGGTGCCTGGCAGGTGGACGCCCGGCGCTGTATCAGCTATTTGACCATCGAACACAAGGGTGAAATTGACGCCGAGCTCCAGCCGCTCATGGGGGGGTGGACGTTTGGGTGCGACGTGTGCCAGGAGGTCTGTCCGTTCAACTCAGCGCGCGCGAGTCAGCCGCTGAGAGCCCAGGGCACGAGCGAGCCGGATTTTCTCAAGACACGAGCTTGGCCAAATCTCGAACAGCTTGCTCAGATATCGCATGAAGACTGGGATGTGCTGACGCAGGGGTCGCCCGTCCGGCGTGCCGGATGGGATGGCATCAAGCGCAATGCCCAGATCAACCTGGCGAACCGCTAGCCTCCGCCGAACAGGAATCGGTGCTTGCTGTCCTCTTTCTTGACCGGTTTTGGAGTCAGCTCCTTGTGGATGAGCGAAAGCAGCGAGTCATCGCCCGCCGCGTCATGTCCGAGCTCCCAGATCATGATTCCGGCAAGGCCTTCAGCTTTCGCGTAATCGCACTTCTGCTTCATGGTTGCCGGGCCATTAAAGTACATGCCGTCGACTTCGTCGAGGCCCTCTTCGAGGATCGCGGACCTGTTCCTTTCGAGCAGAGATGCGTAGGTGATTGAGTTTCGCTTTTCAACGTGCCTGCCATAGAACGGGACACCCATGGCAATCTTTGGCTTCGGAAAACCGAGAGCGATCATCTTGTCGACGTCGCTTATCGAGCCTCTCAACGTGGAATGCCTGCCGCCTTGGTCGTACGCCATGAGGTGGACTCGGTCAAGAGCTTCGACTCCTTCGGGAGTGATCGTCTGCCAGCCGGCGAGGGCTGCGGTCACGAGCAGGTTTGAAGCACGGCCAGCGTCCTTCGTCGCCTTGATGAGGCCAGCGTAGTTGGCTGCTTCTTCTGCGTTCTTTGGGTGCTCCCAGTCGTAGTCAACACCATCGAAGCCGTATTCTTCACACCAATCAACGAGGTTTGATGCCAAGTTTTTCTGGCCTGCTTTGGTGGATGTGGCTGCCGCGAAGCCGGAGGAACGTCCCCACCCGCCGACGGTGATCAAGAGCCGGAATCCGTGCTTCTTCTTTGCGCCCATCAACTTCTCCATGTGAGAGGAGGAGAAGTTCTTCTCATTGATTGATCCGTCCGCGTTCGGCTCAAGGGAAAAGTAGGCCACGTCTGTGCATCGGCCGAGGGCTGCTTCGCTGACGTTTGCGACGCTGTACTGCGGCAGGTAGCCGACGATGACCGGCTGGCTGATAACGGCGGGAAGGAACAACATGTCTAGACGTTACCCGGGCAGCCGCCGACAAAGGCTTGACCAATCTAGCCGCAATCATGGCGCCCTGCTATCCTCAAAATGGAATCTTGCGTCCGCACCAACCGCTAAGGGCCCACGCTTGGAATTCAGGTGCCGTCATTCGCATTGAGCAGGAAGATGGACGAGAGGGTTGAATTTGAGTCATCGACAGGAGCGACGCTTTCCGGGAAAATTGACTTCCCGGAAGGAACACAGCGAGGATTTGCGCTATTTGCCCACTGCTTTAGCTGCGGCAAGACAATGCGCATGAGCAGCGTGATCTCGGAGAAGCTCTCAGCCGAGGGCATTGCTCTTCTTCGCTTCGATTTCGCAGGGATAGGACAGAGTGGAGGCGAATTTGGATGCAAGCTCTACTGGGACAACGTGCTCGACCTGATGAAGGCAGGGGAGTTCCTAACAGAGAATTACCAAGCACCCAAGCTCATGATCGGGCACAGCCTGGGCGGCGCGGCAGTCCTGAGTGCGGCGCACTTGCTGCCTTCGGTCAAGGCGGTCGCTACGATTGGAGCACCATTTGAGCCGAAGCACGTGCGCCATTTGTTCCAGGACGCAGAGTTTTCAGCCGATGGATACGCAGACATCCACCTTGGTGGCCGCAAATTTTCGATTTCGAAGCAGTTCCTCTCCGATCTGGAGGAGGAGGATTCAGCCAGGCGGATCGGTTCGCTTGGTAAGGCCCTAATGATCTTTCACTCGCCGATCGATGAGCTGGTTGAGGTTGACAATGCGCGCCAGATATACAAGGCCGCCCGGCACCCCAAGTCGTTTGTCTCCCTGGATACCGCCGATCACCTCGTGACCAAGCCAGCCGATGCTGAATTCATTGGCCACGTGCTCAGCGCCTGGGGCGAACGTTATTTGGACAACTGATCGCGGACCCGCTTGAACGCCTTCAGCGCATCATCCAGATCCTGATCTGTGTGCGCCGCCGACGGCATGGTGCGGATGCGAGCCTTGCCGAGTCCGACCGTCGGGTAGACGATAGCCAGCGCGTAGACACCTTCATCCCAGAGCATCTGCTCCATCTGCTGGGCTTCCTTCTCACCGCCGACGTAGACCGGGGTGATGGGGGTTTCGCTGCCCATCGTGTCGAAGCCTTCGTCCTGCAGCATCTTCTTCCATTTGCGCGAATTGGACCAGAGGCGATCCATCGGCTCAGGGTCGTTCTCCATGATATCGAGCGCCGCGATCAGTGCGGCTGCGACTGCCGGAGGATGTGCGGTGGAGAAAAGATAAGGCCGACCGCGGTTGATCAGCCATTCTTTGAGGCGTGCGCTGCCGGCGATGTAACCGCCGACGACGCCAAGTGCCTTGGAGAGCGTGCCGAGCTGGATGTCAACTCGGCCGTAGAGATCAAAGTGGGAGGTTGAGCCTGCACCGTTTTTGCCGAGTACGCCGCTGGCGTGGGCGTCATCGACCATCACAAACGCGTCGTACTTTTCTGCGAGCTCCACGATTTCCGGCAGCGGGGCGATGTCGCCGTCCATGCTGAAGACGCCATCGGTGATGATCATCCGCTTCTCGAATGATTCGGCGTTCTTGAGGATCTCCTCGAGGTGGCCCATGTCCTTGTGCTTGTAGACCCAGCCTTCCTTCTTGCGATAGCTGGCGGCGCTCAGCCGGACGCCGTCGATGATCGAAGCGTGGTTCAGCTCGTCGCTGATGATCACGTCTTTCTTAGTGACAACGGCGGGGATGCAGCCGCTGTTTGCGGTGAATCCGCTTGTGAATACGAGGACTGACTCGACGTGCTTGAAGCTAGCGAGCCGCTCCTCCAGCTCGTCATGAATCGCCATGGTTCCGCCGATCCAGCGGACTGCGCCTGCGCCGACGCCCCACTTCTCGATCGCTTCTGTGGCAGCCTGCTTTACTTTGGGGTGATTGGCCAGCCCGAGGTAGTTGTTGCTCGAGAAGTTGATGACCTCTTTGCCATCCATCGTGACTCTGCCGCCAGCCGGTGATTCCAGCACACGCGGAGTCTTATAGAGGCTCGCGTCGTGGAGCTCCTGGATCGAGTCGGACAGCCAGCCCTGCAGGCCCTGATTCATGGCTTCGATTATGGCGAAGCGGATGAGCCTTCGGGGACTACCGGCAACCGAAAGACTAGAACTCGATCTTGTAGCCTGCAGCGACAGGGAGGCGGTCTGCCATCGAAATGTGGAAGCCGTGAAATGAGACGCCCGCAGCAAAGCCTGCTCGTGTTCGATAGCCAACCTGCAGGGCTAGGTTGCGTTCAACCCAAAGTTCGCCGCCAGCCCGGACCTCCTGCTCGCCTGCTGTGCCGAAGATATCCCAAACGTCGCCTGCAAGAGTCAACCTGCCTCGCTGAAATGCGACTCCAGCACTCAGTGATCTTGCAAACGGGTCGATCGTGCGCTCACCGAAGAGGCCCTGCGGAAGCGAACCCCTGAAGCTGATCGCCGGCTCGATCAGGTTCTCCATGACGACTGCCATTGAAAGGCCATTGATGTCATCTGGTTCGAAGAAAATGCCCGCATCGACACCGAAGCCGTTGTCGCTGAGACTGGAGAGCCCTCCAAGCTCAGGGCCAGGCTGGCTGCCTCCTGATGCGATGGTTGATGCGTCAGCGAAGTGGTGTCCGTAAGTCGCCTGCACCGCCTTAGCGCGGGCTCCATAGGCGAGCCGTCCGAATCCCCAGTCCTGCGCGTGGGCGACGCTGAATCCGACCTCGGCTGTCGAGAGACCGAAACCATCGATCGAGGCGTCCTCTGGGATGTTGCCGAGATCGGCACCATCTCTGACCCACTGCTGGAGGCTCTCGTTAGGCAGCGTCATGCCAGCCGCTTCCCCCTGGAAATCAAATCCGACGGTTCCGAACTGAATACCGAGCCCGAGTCGGCCCTGGAAGACTGTCTCTTCATCACCGAATGCCCGAGCTAGTCGCCCAAGATTCTCTGAATCGTAGACCACGCTGCCCGCTGAGCCGTAGATGGCGTCGATGTCGCTGAATGAGATGCCCTTTGTTCGGTACTGCAGCTCTGGCCACTGCAGGAGCCGATTCTTGACCCCGTACATCGCAGGATTGCGCCAGGCTGGGCCTCCACGCGTCGACTTGATCGCCAATCCTGCGCCGCCCAGGCCCGCAGCGCGGCTTGCACCCAGACCGAAGTCGAGATCTGCAGAGGCTGCTGAAACGGCGGCAAAGGCTGCTGCGGTCAAGATAAGGCGATTCATCGCTGTGCATTTTGACTGATCCTGGCTTCGGCTAGAATGGCTCTATGATTCTTCTTGGTGTCGCCCCCGGAGTCCTGGCTCATCACGTGCCGGCTGCACCACCGATTATCAGCCGCGAGCAGTGGGGTGCCGAGGACCCCGTGTTGGAACTGCCCTCTCATCGGATCAGAAAGATCACGATCCACCACACGGGTACGAGGCAGTCATTTACTCGGCCGTTCATTGATAAACTGCAGGGACTGCAGGCGTGGTCACAGAGAGATGACAAGCTGGCAGGCGGGAAAGACAAGCCGAAGTGGGCGGACATCCCCTATCACTTCTATATCGATTGGGAGGGCAGCATCGCGGAGTGTCGACCGGTTGGTCTGCCTGGTGATACGAACACTTCCTACAACACTCAGGGGCATCTTCTGATCGTGCTCGAAGGCTCGTTCCCGCTTGATGTTCTCAGGTCGGGGCAGAGGAAGTCTCTCTTCGATCTCACTCAGCACTTAGCTGGGAAGTACGACGTTTCGAGTTCGAGGATCAAGGGGCACGTTGATTACGCTCCGGGCGAGACGACCTGCCCTGGCTCGACGGTGTTCGAATTGCAGCCGAAGCTTCGTCGCTCGGTTTGAGCTTCTATCCCTCAACCCTAAGGTCTGAGGGATAAGAAGGGGGTAGAGGTGATCTTTTGCGTGGCACGGTTGTTTCCTTGAAACAGCCGTGTGTTCAAGCCCTTTGAGAGGAAGGGACTTTCAATCTGGGCCGTAGGCTGCCAGCGACCTGATGCGAGGGGTGCCACGGCACTCATTAATCGTCAGCCGAACAGCATCCCCGGCAACATCAGTCAGCCTGATGATCCGCTTGTGACCGATGCATGAACCGTCCGCGGCTTTCTGCCAGCGGCCGTTCGTCCGAACCTCGACAAGGTGCTTGCGGACCCGCTCGCCCGCGAGGATCTCCTCCTGCAGCACGATCAGACTGATCGGCTGCTCGCGGCGCCATTCAAGGAGGGTCGTGCTGCCCCAATTTGAGGTCTCTCCAAGTGGATTGCTGAACGCCTTATCGATGGCCGCGCCCCATTCTCGGCATCGCTGAATATCAACGTCCGGCATCAGGCCGCGACTGTCTGGCGTCAGCCCCATGATCAGGGTTGAGTTGTGCCCGACGGAGCGGAAGTAGATGTCTACAAGGTGGTCAAGGTCGGCGACGAGATGGTCATCGCCCTCGTCCCAAAACCACTCGTGGCCGCCCTTGCTGCGCAGAGGAGCGTCTGACATCGCAGGCACATAGAAGTCGCCGTCAGGCACTCCTGTCTTGAGCAGGCTGAATCCGTTGGCAGCGATCTCCTTTCGTGCGCTCTCGCCAGCTCCCGTGACAGGGAAAGGGAAGGTGGCCCAGCAGGGGTAGGGGACGGTGCCGCTTTCGCTTCCGCCCCAGCGGGCATCGGCTCGGTCATGGTTGTGATAGAAGACGATATTCGGTTGATGCTCTTCTACGATACTGAGCACGTCGGGCCCGCCCAGCTCTGGGCCGTAGGCTCCGCCGTCGAACCAGATCTCAAACCACTCGCCGTATCGGGTGCAGATCTCTTCGACCTCCGCCTCGACCATTGCGTTGTACTCGGCCTGGGTGATGGTGCTGCGCTCGGTGGTTTTGAAGTCGTAGATCCCGAGCTGTGAGTTCCACCGGATGCCGACATAGACGCCCGGCTTGATGCCGTACTTCAGGCACGACGCGTGGAACTCCGCTAGGATGTCGCGTTCGCCGCCGGACCACTCCACATTGCTGAGACTGTAGGGATTGGCATCGCTTTTCCAGAGCCGGAATCCTGTTTCGTGTGAAGCCGTCAGGATCGCAAAACGTGCCCCCATCTCCTTGGCTGTCCGGACCCACTGGTCCGTGTCCAATTCGGTCGGATTGAACTTCGTGATGTCGCTCGGATTCACACGGTTGTACGGCTGCCTGTAGTGCTTGTCATCGAAGACGTGGAGGTCGTAGTGGAAGACCACGCCCAGCTCCGCCTCTTGCCAGGCGTACTGCGATGGGATCGGTGTCGGCAGAGTGTTGAAGTCGAACAGGCTTCCACCCGCCATGGCCGCTGAGGCCTTGAGCACATCGCGTCGTGTCAGTTTCATTTGCTTAGTCCTGCCTTGATCAATCCTTCAGCCATCTGTTCTCCCATCACCAGCAAGCCGTTGCCATTGAAGTGAACCCGATCTGGGAGCATCGGCATTCGTTCGGTTTCTACCATCCAACAGCCTGGAATAGCTTCGGCGTGGCCTGATTTCATGTGGGCGTTTGCCATCGACTGACGCACCTCTTTCTGGAATGCGAACAGGTCATTTGAAGGGAAGAGGGGAAGCACCTGACCGAACGTCATCGGCAGATGCTTGCCCTCATTGAAATCCTCCTCGACGCGGCGCTTGAGGCGGGCGAGCGACTTGGCGTAGCTGTCGGCAGGAATCTTTGCGATGCCGTCAGATTCGCCCTGCATCCAGACAAAGCCCTTGACCTGGGGATCCCAGCCTTCATCGTGAAGCGCCTTGAGCCCAGCGTAATATCGAGCAGTAAGTCCGTTCTACCAGCGGCCTTTGTTCGGGTCGTCGGCGTTCTCTCCTGGGAAGAAGTTGGCCCGACCTGCTTTCGGCTTTCCGCCCACCCAGTTGATGCCGTTCATCCCGTGGTGGAGCGGCTGGCCGCTGGCATCGTGTTTGATGATGGCGAAGTCACGTCCTGGCCGCAGTTCGCTGATTCTCTTTGCGAAGCCGACTTCGGGCCCGAACGAGCTGCCGCTGCGCAGAGTCTCGGCTGCTCCTGGCTCGAATGGGATCAACTTGTCGCCCGCAAAGTAATGGCTGCCGAGGATTGGCTCCTTCCAGTCCTCAGGAATAAATGAGGCGTCCCCCAGCCCCATCATGTTTGACTGACCTGAAAGGAGATAGACATCGATCGGCCCCTTCGGAGTCGCGCTTGGCATTGGGCTGGCGCCTTCTGGCAAGTCGATCTTCAAGACGTAGTTCGCGGTCCGATCACCACCATGAAGCACCCATCCGCTGGGTGCGTAGAGGTAGGTCGGCTCACCGGCCATTGTCAGGATCTTGGGCCGCTCCAGCTTGGGCGCGCCTCCATAGACGCGCTTGACGGACCCCAGGTCGAGGTCAATTTTGTATTTGGGCGCACGATAATAGCCGAGCTGTGTCCAGGCGGGGTTGAACGACAGACCGTCATCAGAGACCCAAAGCGCCCCGCCACCTTCTTCGCCCGTCACCTGACCGTGGTTGTCGGTCGTGATCAGGCAAATCTTGTCCTTCCACTTGAAGACCGTGCCGTCCTCGATGGTCACTTCTTTGCTGGTGAGCGGCTGGTCTGGAAGAGTGTATGGACCGGTGAGTCGGTCCGAAGTGGCGACGGCATAGGCAGATCCAGGTGTCCCCTTTTGGCGAGACTTGAAGTAGAGCAGGAACCTGCCCTTGTGCTTGATGATCGCTGGATTTACCACCTGCATTCCGTGGGTCCAGTGATCCGGATCGGGTGAGCTGGCGAGGACTTGACCGATGCTCTTCCATGGTCCATCTAGTGACTTCGCCGTCATCATCCCAATGGTCTGATTGTAGGGATGCGGCGGCTGGTGGTAGTCGGTGTTGCCGATGTAGAACAGAGCGTAGGTGTCGCCGAACTTCTTGATCTCAGGGTTGTGCGGGGCGAAGGCGTCCCAATCCCCCGTTTTGCCAGAGCCTGTCGCGACGACTCTAACGAACTCGAATGGTCCTTCGGGTTTGTCTGCCACGTAGTGAGCGATCTCGCTCGACTTGCGCCAGGCCGGATCGACGTTGGCCTCCGGCCAGCGAGCTGCGAAGAGGTGAGTCCGGCCATCTTCGCCAATCACTGGCGAGGCGCCCCACGTGGTGTAGTTCTGTTCTGAGATCGCCGGGCCGATCCACCGCAGGTTCGCGGCGATGCTCGAGACGGGCACCGTCAGCTGCTGGCCTGCCAGCAGGCAGGCGGCGATCATCACCACGCGATCATGCCCCCGGTGTTGGAGGTCATCGACTTCACTTCATCGCCATAGCGGACCTTAATCTCTCTCTTGCTGTCAGATTTCAACTCGAATTGGTAGAGGCGGCCGTCACTCCAGATCATGCTCACCGTGACTCCTCCCCGGGCCACCAGACCTTGGACTTGGCCGGAGTGCCAGGCTGCTGGAAGAGCCGGGAGAAGCTCGATCACACCATCGTGGCTCTGGAGCAGCATCTCAGCGATGCCCGCGGTCGCGCCAAAATTGCCGTCTATCTGGAACGGAGGATGGTTGCCGAACAGGTTTGGGTGAGTGGATCGCTGCAGCAGCTTCACCACGTTCTCTCGCGCTGCATCGCCCTGCTTGAGGCGGGCCAAGAAGTTGATGTTCCAGGCCCGGCTCCAGCCGGTGTGGCCACCGCCGTTGTCAAGTCTGCGCTTGAGCGTCTTCTGGGCAGCCTCGAACATAACTGGATCGCTGGCAGTGATCTGATTGAACGGGTGTAGGCCGATCAGATGGGACACGTGGCGGTGCCCCGGATGGACCTCTTCATAGTCCTCAGCCCACTCATTGATCGTCCCGTCCTTGCCAATCTTGAGAGGGGCAATCTTGGCTAAAGCCGCCTCAATTTCAGACTGCAGTTCTCTATCCTGACGAGTGATCTTGGCCCCTTTCAGGGCTGCAGTCAAAACCTCTCGGACGATCGACATGTGGTAGGCCGAGCCGACTGTGATGCGGATCGACTTGCCGGTCTTCGGGTCGCGATAGTCGTTCTCGGGGCTGGTGCTTGGCACGATGACAAGATTTCCGTCCGCGTCTTCCCGCATGTAGTCGAGCAGAAACTCGGCGGCTCCCTTGATCACAGGGTAGGCCGTGTCTTTGAGGTAGGCCTTGTCCTCGGTGAACTCGTAGTGCCGCCAGAGTGTCATCGACATCCAAGCTCCAGCGAGCGGGTCGAGGCTGCCGTTCATGAACTGCGATGGCCTGGTCGACGCGCTCGGGGTGATTCTGCCAAACGGGTTGGTCGCTGTGTAGGCAAGCCAGCCGTCAGCGTTGTACAGATGTTCTGCGGTGTACTCGGCCTTTTTGGCGAGCCGTATCAGCCAGCCGGTCAGAGGATCGAGGGTCTCCGAGAGGTTGGTGAGATCGGCCGGCCAGTAGTTCATCTGGAGATTGATGTTCATGTGGTGGTCCGCCTCCCACGGAGCCCACATTCGGTCGTTCCAGATGCCCTGGAGGTTTGCCGGGAGCCGGCCTGGCGCTCGGCTGCTGCCCATCAGCAGATACCGCCCAAACTGGAAGATGAGGGCGTCGAGAGCTGGGTCGTAGGCTCCCTGTCGAACTGCCTGCAGGCGTTCGTCAGTCGGCAGCGCCTCTAATGCAGCATTGCGTCCGAGGTTGACCTTGACCCGGTCCATCAAGGCGGCATGGTCTTCTGTGTGTCTTCCCTCAAGCTCGCTGGAGGAGCGAGCAGCGGCTTTGTCCCCGGCCTCCTGGGCCAGGGCGGCTGGATCGATTTCTCGGTTGAAGTTGAGATCGTCAAGGCTGTAGTCGGTCGCAGCGCCCAGGATGATGGTGACCTCGTCCGCACCCGTAACAGTGATTCGGTCGTCACGGGTCTCAACCGAGCCGCCTTCCGCAGCAATCTGCACTCGGGTGGCGAACTTCATGTGCGCACCGCCAGGACCGCTGCCGCCCGGATTGTCATCGAATGCACCGGGGGAGTCGTCGTCCATGATCTGACCGTCTGCAATGATCTGACTGCCCTCGTAAACAACATTGAGGTCCTTCTTTCGCGTCAGCGAGACACCGCAGGAGATGGCCGACTTCTTGTCGGAGGTTAGTCTGACGACCAGTACATCGTCTGGTGCGGAGATGAACACGTCTCGGAAAATCACCGCATCACCGAGGCGGAACTGGGTTTTTGCGATCCCGGTGGTCAAGTCAAGTGACCGCCGGTAGTTTTTGACTTGACCGTCCATTTCAATCCACAGGTCGCCGAGAGGCTGGAACGACCGGAAGGACGTCGGGTTGGCGGTCATCGTTTCGATGCCGAAGGCGCGGGCTTCTGCTGATCGGCCCTCGAAGACCATGTCCTGCAGCTTCTTCAGGTTCTCCGCGAAGTTTTCAGGGAATGACTCGACCGGCCTGCCCGCCCAGAGGGACTCCTCATTGAGCTGGATTCTCTCTCTGTTCGTGCCGCCGAAGACCATCGCGCCGAGGCGGCCATTCCCGATTGGGAGGGCCTCAAGCCAGTTCTTGGCTGGCTGTCGGTACCAAAGCTGCAGCTCCGGGAAGGAGCGTGGCGCTTTTGATTTCAGCCTCTCCATTTCCATGACAAGTGCCAGGCTTTGACCCAAGTCCTTCTGGCCCGAAGCGTTGTAGTGGACGCCATCTGGGAGCATGCCCATCCGGTCTGTCGAGACCATGTAGACATGGGGCTGTGCTCTGGTGTGTCCACTGCCCATGTCGGCATTGGCCATGGCTCGCCTGATCTCAGCCTTATGGGTGAATCTGGGGGCTTCGCTCTTGGGCAGCACCTGCCCGAAGGAGAGTGGTATCGGCAGTCCGCTCCCAAAGTCCTCGGAGATCCGTCGCTGCAGGCGGCCGATGGACTCGGCATAGCTCACGGCTGATAGAGCGTTCTTAGCATCCGCCTCACCCTGCATCCAGGCCACGCCGATGACCTTCGGCTCGTACCCCTCAGATCTTAGGGCCGCCAGCCCTTCATCGACGCGCTTGACCAAGTTTTTGTAGAGCCTGCCCTGATTCGGGTCGTTGGGCAACTCACCTGGGTAGAAGTTGGTTCGATCAGGTGCCGGTTCGCCGCCGAGCCACTTGGCACCGTGGAACCCGTGATGCAGCGGCTGGCCGCTGGCTGCGTATTTGATGATCGCAAAAGGCTTGCCGTCGCTGAGCATCGAGGCGACTCGCGCGAAACCGATCTCAGGGCCGAACTCACCCTTGCGGTTCGATGTTTGGGTGGTGCCGGGAGTGATCCCAGTCAGCCCCCAGCCTCCAAAAAAGAGCGCACCCTCGATCGGCTGCTTCCAGTCAGCAGGGAGTTTCGCTGTCTTGGCGATCCCCTGCATGTTCGACTGGCCTGACAGGATGTACACATCGATCGAGCCTTTCGTGGCCGTTATTGAAGCGGCGAGCAGGGCGGCAGAGAGCATTGGTTCAGCATATCCAATTCGTGCTTGTGCAGAATGCACTCATGAAAGTCGCAGCAGTCCAGATCGCCCCTATCTTTATGAATCGCGCGGCGACGACTGAGAAGGTCTGTGATTGGATCGCACAGGCTGGTGCAGAGGGCGTAGACCTGGCCGCCTTCGGTGAGACGATCGTGCCGGCCTATCCTCTCTGGCTCTGCAGGACAGGCGGAGCGCAGTTCGAGAATCCAGACCAGAAGAAGATTCATGCGATGTATCTCGATCAGGCTGTGGTTGTTGATCGAGACTTGGCTCCCGTTCAGGCTTCGGCAAAGGCGGCGGGTGTATCGGTCGTCTTGGGCGCGGCGGAGCGAAGTGGCCACACGATCTACTGTTCACGGGTGATAATCTCCTCGTCTGGAGACATCCTGTCGGTGCACCGCAAGCTGATGCCAACGTTTGAAGAGCGTCTGGCGTGGGGAACAGGCGATGGCGCAGGATTGGTGACGCACGAGATTGGCGGATTCACGGTGGGAGCTCTCAACTGCTGGGAGAACTGGATGCCACTGGCCAGGACTGCACTCTATCAGCAGGGCGAGAACCTGCACGTCATGCTTTGGCCTGGATGTGAGCGATTGACAGAGGACATCACCAGGTTTGCCGCGAAAGAGGGGCGGAGCTTCGTGATCTCAGCCAGCGGGCTTCTGCGCCCGCAGGACATTCCTTCCGATTTTCCGCTTCGAGATCAGATCATTGGGGATGAGTCGGTCTTCTACGACGGCGGCTCGTGCATCGCCGGACCGGACGGCACTTGGATCGCCGAGCCGGTGATGAATGAAGAGACACTGGTGATGGCGGAGATCGATCTGCAGCGAGTCTATGAAGAGAGGCAGAACTTCGATCCGGCAGGGCACTACTCAAGGCCGGACGTGCTGAAGCTTTTGGTTGATCACAGCCCGCTGAATCGATGAGGGAAAACTGGCCGGTTTTAGCCTGGCTGCTGTAGAATGCGCCTCATGATTCTGCCAATGACCCTCTTCGCCCTCGCAGCGCAGCAGGAGCGGATAGACGAGGCCTACACCGCGAAGATTCGCGAGTACACGACGGAGGAGTTTTTCAGCACTGAGCTTGTTGATTACCTGCCTGCCAGCGATACGGTACCGACGCCGTTTGATCATCTGGGGCACATTGTTGGGGCGCCGGATTTTCTTGCTCACTCCTCGACGGTCAATGAGTACATGTACAAGCTGGCAGAGGCATCTCCCCGCGTCCACATCGAACGGCTCGGGATGAGCGAAGAGGGGCGGGAGATGGTTGTCGTGTTTATCAGCGACGACGCTCATATCGCTGATTTGGACAAGTACAAGGCGATCAACGCGAAGCTGGGTGATCCTCGGGTTACAACTGATGAGGAAGCGGAGGAGCTTTTAGAAGAGGCTTTGCCGATTTACTGGGTGACTGCGGGATTGCACGCACCAGAGACCGGGCCGCCGGAGATGGTGATGGAGATGGCCTATCGGCTCGCGGTCTCTGACCGCGATAACATCAAGGAAATCCGCGACAATTCGATCGTGATGATCACCCCGGTTCTCGATGTGGATGGCCGAGACCGAGTGGTTGATCTATACAACTATCGCAAAGCAAACCCCGACAAACCCCAGATCCCGTTGATCTACTGGGGCAAGTATGTCGCGCACGACAATAACCGCGACGGCATGATGTTGACGCTTGAATTGAGCAAAGGAATGACACGCAAGTGGCTCGAATACAAGCCGTTGATGCACCACGATCTGCACGAGAGCGTGCCGTACCTTTACATCTCAACCGGCACCGGCCCTTACAACCCGTGGCTCGACCCGATCACGATTGATGAGTGGCACCAGCTGGCTTACAACGAGGTTGGTGAGCTGACCCGGCGCGGCGTTCCGGGGGTATGGACGCACGGTTTTTATGATGGCTGGGCTGCCAACTACGGGATCACGGTGGCACACGGCCACAACGGGATCGGGCGGTTTTATGAGACGTATTCCGGCGGCGGAGCGGACACGGGTGTACGTAATACGGGCAGCAACACGCGGCAGTGGTATCGGCCGAATCCGGCCTTTCCGAAGGCCCGCTGGTCGCTGCGGAACAACACGAATTTGATGCAGTCGGGGGTCCTTCTTGGCTTGCAGAAGGTGGCGCGGGAGCGGGAAAAGTTCATGCGAAACTTCTGGCTGAAGTCGAAGCGTTCGGTGGCGAAGCCGACAAACGAGGGCCCGGCGGCTTATGTGTTCCCTGCGGATGATCCGAATTACGGGAACCAGATGGCGCTGCTCGATGCACTGAAACAGCACGGAGTGGAAGTTCAGATGCTCGAAGCTCCCTACACTCTAGACGAACGAGAATTGCCCCGAAAGACGAGGATTATAAGGATGGATCAGCCGTATTCTCGGCTCGTCGACATGATGCTGGACAAGCAGTATTACAATGCGGAAGACCCACGCTCATACGATGACACCGGCTGGCAGTTAGGACCGCTCTTCAACACCGAGGTTATACGCGTTACCGATCCAACGTTCTTGGAGGAGGCTGAAATCGGCCCGGTTAGGTTTGTGCTCGGGCACATTCAGGACCCGCGTCCATTTGGCCAGATTTCAGAGTCGAACGGAATTCCGTCATATGGAGCAGCGGAGCCCAGAAGTGACCATGATCTCTCCGCCGCATTCTTGAGGAGATCGGAGACTCGCATCGCCTTCGTCCACACCTGGCAGTCAACCCAAGATGAAGGATGGGCGCGGATCGCGCTGGACCAGCTCGACGTCGAGTACGACTACGTCTCGGTTCACGAACTCAGGGACAACCCAGACCTCAACGCCAAATACGACGTGATCCTCATGCCTCAGGCACGCGGATCGGCTCAGTCGATTGTCAATGGCCGCCCCATGGTCGGCGACCCGATCCCTTGGAAGCAGACCGATGACATGATCAATGTTGGCGGGCCTGATTCAACCGATGACATCCGAGGCGGCATCGAGCTGGAAGGTGTCCTGAACTTGCGCAACTTTGTCCAGAAAGGCGGCCTGCTGGTCTGCATCGGAAACATGGCTCGCATCCCGATTGAGTACGGGATTGTCAACGGTGTCAGCGTCCGCGATCCAGAAGAGCTGAACGCTCCTGGCGGTGTTTATCTAACTGATAAAGTTGATAAAGATTCGAAGGTTCTTAGCGGTTACGGAGACAACTTGGCGGTCTACTTTAACGGAAACTCGCTGCCGATTCTCTCTACTGGCGGAGGCGGTTTCCGGGGCGGAGGATCAAGAGATCGAGTCAGTGGCAGAGGCTCGAAGGATGATCCCGATGTCGCGCAGGGCCGCGGCAAGTACGACCCTGTGAAGCAAGAAGGCGACACAGAGAGATCACGAGGCGGCGGCGAACGACTACCCAGGCCGAGAGTGCTTCTCAAGTACGCCAAAGCCGAAGAGCTGCTCGTCGCAGGCATGATCACCGGTGAGGAAGAACTGGCGGGGCAGGCGGCTCTGATCGACTGCCAAGTGGGCGAAGGGCACGTTCTGCTGTTCTCGTTCAACCCGTTCTGGCGAGGCCAGACGATCGGGTCGTACTCGCTGTTCTTTAACGCTGCCTTGTTCCGAGATCAGCTCGATCCTGAACCCAAAAAGGAGGCAAAGATCACAACTAACCTCGTTCCCGTCGGCCTCGGGTGGGCCAAGAACTCGGTCAACGCGACGGTCTTTCGTGAGGCCTCTGTCACATCACACGAAGACACTCAGTACGTTGGATATTACAACCCTGAAGGCGAAATGGTGCTCGCCAAGCGGCAGCATGATTCGACGGAGTGGACCACGCACAACACGGGCATCAAAGCCAACACGAGTGACGCGCACAATGGCATCAGTATCGCGGTCGATGGCAGCGGGCTGCTGCACGTTTCGTGGGACCACCACGGCCATCCGCTGCGCTACGCGACTGGCGTCAAACCGGGCTCCCTCGAACTCACAGAAAAGAAGCCGATGAACGGCGAAAAGGAGGGCAATGTCACCTATCCGCAGTTCTTTACGATGGCCGAAGGCGGCCTGATCTTCTTCTATCGCGACGGCAGCTCCGGCAACGGTAACTTGGTGCTCAAACGCTACAACCTGAAGTCCGAAACATGGCAGACAGTGCAGAGCAACCTGATCGACGGCGAAGGCCAGCGCAACGCGTACTGGCAGGCCTGTGTGGATGACGACGGCGCGATTCACCTGAGCTGGGTCTGGCGCGAGACGGGTGACGTTGCGACCAACCACGACATGTGCTACGCGGTGAGCCGCGACGGTGGGAAGAGTTGGGAGCGGTCCGATGGGACGCCTTACAAAGGCTCGATCAATGAAGGGAATGCTGAGGTCGTTTCCCGCATCCCGCAGAATTCCGAGCTGATCAATCAGACCTCAATGGCCGTCGATGCCGAAGGCCGACCGATTATCGCGAGCTACTGGCGGCCCGACGGCGCGGCAGCACCACAGGTGATGGTGATCACGCTGACCGATGACGGCTGGGAGACAGAGCAGGCGAGCAGGCGCAACCTCGACTTCACACTGAGAGGATTCGGCACCCGCGGACCACCGATGTCACGACCACAGGTCGTGCTGGGTGAGGGCGGCCCGCTGGTCGTCTATCGGGACGAGGAGTTTGATACCCGGGTCGTCCTGCTCTCCAAGCGAGACGGGAAGTGGTCGCAGGAGTTGATCACGGAGGAGGGCGTCGGCCGCTGGGAGCCGACCTATGATCGCGCGGTGTGGCGAAGCAAAGGCGAGTTGCATCTGTTCCACCAAGAGGTAGCCCAAGTTGAAGCCGAGGGCATCGCGGATAACGAGCCGACGATGGTTTCGATTCTTGAAGTTGTTCTGAACAGAGGCTAAGCGGGACCGAACGCTTCCAGATTCTATCCCTTAGCCTTGAAACCCTCAACCTCAAGGGGCTGAGGGATAGAACGAACCTCCCACCGGGGCCCTGGACCGGTCCGCACCCTTGAGTAGAATCCCGCGCTAGCAATGGGCACCAAGATCACGATGACAGACGCGGGGCTTAATGTCCCGAACGACCCGATCATCCCCTTCATTGAAGGCGACGGAATCGGCCCGGACATTTGGGCTTCCAGCGTACGAGTGCTCGACGCGGCAGTAGAGAAAGCCTACGGCGGCAGCAAGAAGATCGAGTGGAAGGAAGTTCTCGCTG